>CAUVMY010000075.1:0-6547 GCA_963552845.1 uncultured Bacteroidia bacterium | reverse complement strand
AGGCGGAATAAAAGGTGTAAGGTCCTCCATTAGGAGGAGGTTTAGTTTACTTGCGCCACCTAATTCCGAGAGTTCTATGGGTACTTCACCTGTACCACAAAGCACTGATACCCCAGAAATTTCAGCCTTTATAATAGGAGAAACTTCTATACTTATGTTCGCTTTGGGTGTAAAATCGCAATAACCAGTAACTGTGACCTCATATTTTGTCGAGACTTTCGGATTTATGACCTTCACTTTGGGCATCGTAGTAGATGACAAGTACTTAGGTGGTGTCCATGTATAACGCGCATACTGCAAACCAACGCTCGCATCCAATTCTACATTGTCGCCGCGACAGATTGGGATTTGTCCTCCGCTTAAAATAGCGCCGTGTTGATCTTTAACCTGTACACCAACTTCGACCTTACGGAAATCGGAGAAATAGCCATAAAGCGCATCATTGGCTCCCTCTCCGTTTAGTACGCCGAGATGAAAGACATTTGCCGTGTTAATCAGACGGTATGCAACAATTTGCGTACGTGCAGCATCTGCATATACTTGCATGATGTCTGGATTTCCTGCAACAAGAGCATCCGTATTTATTGAGACCCACCTCCACTTGTTTATAACGGCATTTGCATTAGGAAAGGGTTTCCAATTACTAGGGTTATTAAGATAGTTCTGGACAGCTAATTCAGGTCCTGTTACATCGGTAAAAAGAGAGCCATTGACCGATTTTTGCAACTTAAAGTTGCCAATTGCACGTAGCGTAGGATCTGTTGGATGCTGGAATGCAGCGACGTTCAGAACAAAATTGAAGGGATGATCCATACTACGACTAAAGTCCACGACTTTAGAACCTATACACGTTTCTTCGGTCGAGAGTGGAGGTACTACTGCCCCAGCACGCTGTCCTTGTGGATTTGGATAAGGTCCTCCCGCAGGACGCTCAGCCCCAGAGATATGTAATACTTGGATCGGTTTATTGGCGTATAGTGCGTAAGCATCCTTTCCATCTCCCTTTAATGGGAAAGCTTTTTGCTGATTCTTGGACAAAGTCACGGGCGGAAATCCTGCCATATTCACTACTGTACCGTTTTCTGTAGCCACTACATAAACAACTTCTTTGTCAAGAACAGCAAGACGATGCCCTCTTATAATTCCATAGTTGTAGCCTGCGACATCATTAGGGATCAGCTGATCCATGGCAATGTCAGGATTCCAGCCGCGTAGCAATTGTTCCTGATAGGATACTACAATCTTTCCTCCCGAATAACCTGGTGTATTGATAGAGCGCACATAAGACCCTTCTAGAGTCTTTGCAGCTTCCCACGAAACTTGGTAGGCATCGGGTAGCCCATAATGGGCATCGTTTAGAGGCCGACCTGTATTGTTGAATTTCTCGTCATGTGGCGTTACGATACAAGACTGACCTCGACGCTCAAGTACAACTCTATATGTACCAGCAGGCAAAACATCACCCAACTTACCATGGTAGTGATTCCCGTTCGTACGAAGCCAAATCGGATTCTTGACAGTAATCTCTACCAGTGTTCTATCTTCAGTGGCAGTAATATTGAATGAACGGTAAGGGGAGCATAACATCTGATTATAACGACCATCATATAACGGATTTTGCGTTTGCATAGGGATCGAAAATTCCGTTCCCTCCGCCGCTTGACCTTTCAATACCATCAGGTCGCGATTAGCCCCATCGGCAATCTCAATGAAGGCTTTGAAGGGCAAATTATCTTTGCCGTTTGAATATGCAGAAGCGACGCTGTAAATATGTACCCCTTTGTTTGTACGGTTAAAATAAGGTTCTGCGGCTGACATGTCGCACTCAGCCCAGTCTAAAACGTTTTCTATATACTTATATCTGTCAACTAGAGGCACGTAACGCAAATTTCCAGTGGTAGCGTGTGGGTTAGCCGTCCATGGAAATGTATTTTGGACAGGCCATCGTTCTGGAACAGCAAACCAGTCGTGGATATAAGCAGCAGGGGAAGGCTGACCGTGACGCGTTAATGAAATTTTAATTTTTCCATCTCCTGGAATGTTAAAATCATATTGTCCGAACCCTGCTTCAGCAGGCAACTCTAGACGAACTGTCGTCGGATTAGAGGATGCAGCCGATAGGTGCAAATAAACATGTACTTTATTGTCGGTTGCAGGTGGACCTCCAGAGGCAATTACGTGACCGCGCGTAACCTCGGGAACATCAAACCAAAAACTCGTAGATATCTGCGCCTTGACTCTCTCGCTATACAAGAGTATAAGCACGATGGTCGCTAACAAAACGCAAAGGTTAAATTTGCTTTTCATCTTCACCTTCTCCCTATCTTTTTAACCTGTTAAGCGCAAAAAAAACAAGATTATCAATTTGCGGACGGGATCTCACATTATTAAGTGGAATACTGCCGCTCATGCAAATTAAAGATTATCGTAGAAATAAGTCAGCTTTAACTGGCAAATAGCATTTTAATAGCGGAAACTATTCTGCTTCTAAAAATAATAATAATGACATTAGCTTAGAAATTAAGATATTTTATCAAATAAATTTCTTGGTCAGAAATAGAAGGAAAAGAGACTAGCGGTAAATACTAGTGTTATGTGCATTGTATCAGAGAGTTAAAAAAAGACAGAGTTAGGGAATAGGGGGCGTAAAGTACGCAATGGAGCAATGTTATTAACCAAAAAAAGAGGGGAGTATCACGCATTATGACACCCCCCTCCTTATAAAGGAATGACTTTAGTTCTCTTGTCCGATACGTTTCATAATCGCATCGTATTTAGCTTGCATACCGTCTTCTAAACGGAAACGGAAATAGAGCTGACGAAGAAGATCAAGCGCAGCGTCGTGATCCTTCTTAGCCGCATCTAGTTCCTCTAAAACCTTAATGCAAATATGTAACTCGTCATTTGCTTGCCCCATGAGTTTATCATAGTCGGCATCTCGTTGGCGAGGTAAGTTTACAGCCTCAGACTGCAAGTTCGCTGCCTTGTTGTAGTGTACAATTGCAATATTGTACAACATATCGTACCAATCTGGTTTCAACTCGAAGGCACGGCGGTAATATTTTTCTGCAGTTGCTATATCGTCCAATTTTTCGTAAACATTCCCTAAGATGCCGTGCAAGAGGGGGTTTTCGGGATCTTGTGCTAAAGCGGACTCTACATATTTAACCACCTCTTTAGGATCTCTTCCCTGTCGCACACTGTTGTCTATCATACTAAGCATAATACACTTCTGATCAGGGTACTTGGCAAGCCCCTCTTTAAGGATATCGTATGCTCTGGGAAGCAAAGTAGAATCTTGTAAGGCGACATCTGCCATAAGGCAGAGCAATTCTCCATTCATGGTATACCCTAATTCCATCGACTTAGCATAGTTTGCAAAAGCCTCTTGTGGCTGCTTATTTGCAGCTAGAGAAAAAGCAAGACAATAGTATAGCGTGGAGTCCATCACATACTTTTTGCCTGTAGCGTAGGGATCAACCTCAAGAGCTCGTTGGAAGGATGAGACTGCATGCGAATAGTCGCTAAATTTTGTGTAGTTCAAACCTTCATTGGCAAAGGAGTTGCGCAGCTGGATTAAGGACTCGGTTATTTGATTTTCCTTTTTCTTCTGTGGGTCAAGCTCTATTGCTTTCTTGTAGGCATCAAAGGCCATCTGGAGCGGATGGTCTACGATTGGCGATGTGATCTTAAAAAAGACATAATGCCCATCTTGGAAGTAGTAGTCAACATGGGTTGTCTCTAAGACATGGAATTCTAGATCTCCAATTTTCTCGTCGCGCTCTCCTTTCGCCTTCCCCATAAGGAGAGGGAAGTTTGCAATATCCATACCATAGGTGAGGTTGCCTTGGTAAGCATTGAAGATCTTGACCAAAATCTCACCACGATCCATCCATGTTCCTAGTTTTAGCGCCTTTTTTTCATTGGCTATATTTTCATTGCTCTTTGCAAGTTTTTTTTCTAACGAACGATAATCAATAAACTCCTGAGCAAAAACTAGCGTCACGGATAGACACGTGAGTAGTAGTACACTTAACAATTTCCGCATGATCTTTATTTTTTTGTCATACACTAATTCTCCCTATGAAAACGCCGCGCTTGTACAAAACTAGGCTTGTTGAGTTTCGTTGTCGCTAGTAGCTTCAGTAACGTCGTCCTCCTCTTCTGCTACAACAGGGGAAACGGAAGCTATAGCATCGCCTTTTTGTAGCGTTACACAATGAACGCCTTTTGTATTGCGGCTCACGACTTTCGTTTGTGATACTGGGAAACGAATAATAACGCCATTGCGTGACACAATCATCAGATGCTCATCGTCGTTCACAAGGCTTATGTTAATAAGGTCGCCAGCCTTTTCAACATTCATGGTTTTAACCCCTACCCCACTTCGGTGAGTGACTCTATATTCGTCTACCTCGGAGCGCTTACAGAAGCCATCGTTAGAAACTACGAGGAGTTTCTGCTGGGTGTTCTTCGGTAACGCTACCATACCAATCAACTCGTCGCCTTCAGAGAGCTTCATTCCATTAACTCCGAGAGATTTACGAGAAACGGCACGTACATCGCTTTCAGCGAAACGAATCGCCATTCCTTTGCGGCTTGCTAATACAATGTCGCTTTCTCCGTCGGTAAGTACGGCATCCAACAACTGGTCACTCTCGCGAATATCAATTGCTATCAGCCCTTTACTACGTACATTCGCGTATTCTGAAAGTCGCGTCTTTTTAACAACGCCTTCACGAGTACAGAACATGATGTAATGCGAATTGGCATATTCCTCGTCATTCAGCTGCTTCACATTCAAAATCGCACGTACTCTATCAGCTTGGTCTATAGCGATGAGATTTTGTAACGAGCGTCCGCGGCTATTTTTTCCTCCTTCAGGGATCTCGTAAACCTTCAACCAATAGCACAGTCCGCGCTCCGTAAAGATGAGCAAGGTGTTGTGCATTGTCGTAGTGTAGAGATGCTCAATAAAGTCCTCGTCGCGCGTTTGTGTTCCTTTTACACCACGACCTCCTCTATGCTGCGAACGATATTCGGTAAGGTTCGTACGATTTACGTAACCGATGTGCGAGAATGTAATGACCATATCGTCATCTGCATAGAAATCCTCGGGAGAGAACTCCTCGCTGCTAGGCACAATTTCAGTACGACGTTTGTCGCCGTACTTCGCTTTGAGTTCAATGAACTCCTCCTTCATCACACTTTTCTGGATGGAGACATCGGCTAAGAAACTATTGAGATAGTCAATGCGTGCTTGCAAGTCGTTTCGTTCGTTCTCTAGTCTTGAGCGTTCGAGTCCTGTCAATGCACGCAAACGCATATCCACAATTGCCTGTGCTTGGATCTCAGATAGAGCGAAAGCCGCCATCAAGTTACGCACCGCTTCCGCTGCCTCATTAGAAGCACGGATTATGCGAATTACCTCTTCGATGTGATCTAGCGCAGTCAGTAACCCCTCTAGGATATGGATGCGCTCTTGTGCCTTTCTCAGTTCAAAACGGGCACGACGGAGTACAACTTCATGGCGATGCTCAACGAAACAGGCTATGAGCTGCTTGAGGTTCAGAAGCATCGGTCTGCCTTTTACGAGCACAATGTTATTTACGGCAAACGGTTTCTGCATATCCGAATGACGCAAGAGGTGGTTGAGCACTACTTGTGGCACGGCATCACGTTTGAGAATGATGACGATTTTCATTCCCTCCTTGCCCGAAGCATCGTTGATGTAGCTGATCCCATCAATGACGTGCGTATTTACCAATTCGGCGATACGCGTAATCATTTCCGCCTTATTGACCATGAAGGGGATCTCGGTAATGTTAATGCTAACACGCCCGTTGCTTAGTGTTTCAAACTCCGTTCGCGCACGCATTACGACACGCCCTTTCCCTGTGGCGTATGCCTCCTTTATACCAGCAGTTCCTATAATCAAGCCGCCCGTAGGGAAATCGGGACCCTTGATATACTCCATGAGCCCCTCGATGGTTATATCCTCGTTGTCTATATAGGCACAAAGAGCATCTACCACTTCGCCTAAATTATGGGGTGGCATAAGAGTTGCCATCCCAACGGCGATCCCTGCTGTTCCATTAACGAGCAAATTGGGGAGTCGCGTAGGTAAGACAGTAGGCTCCTTGTAGCTTTCGTCGAAGTTAGGTACGAAGTCCACCGTTTCTTTATCGATGTCCTTCATCACTTCGTCTGTAATCGCCTCGAGTTTTGCCTCGGTATAACGCATAGCAGCAGGTCCGTCGCCATCGATAGAGCCAAAATTCCCTTGTCCATGCACGAGTGGATAGCGCAACGACCACCATTGTGCCATACGTACCATGGTGTCATATACCGACAAATCGCCGTGAGGATGGTATCGCCCTAGAACGTGTCCGACCGTTGTAGCCGACTTCTTGGTTTGTGCTTGGTAATTTAGCCCCAACTCCCCCATTCCATAAAGGACACGCCGATGAACAGGCTTCAAACCATCGCGTACGTCGGGTATAGCACGAGAGACAATAACCGACATAGCATAGTCGATATAGGAGGA
>CAUVMY010000074.1:0-6570 GCA_963552845.1 uncultured Bacteroidia bacterium | reverse complement strand
AGAGTTAAGAGTTAAGAGTTAAGAGTTAAGAGTTAAGAGTTAAGAGTTAAGAGTTGCGACAAGCGAATAATATAAGGGCGAATAAAAGGTTTCGCCCGTACGACGATATGATCAAGAAAATGCGCGTAATGTTTCATGTCTCGTTAATCATCTCCTTTTAGGCGTTTTATCACCTTGTCAAAATCAGAGATGTATTCTGCATCTTGTTTATTGCGGAAGACCTCATATTCTCGCTCCGCCTTCAACTTGGCTTCTAAAGCAGAGATACGCCCTGCAACCGTAAGAAATCCATCAAGTAGCGTACTCCAATCGCGCATGGTCATGGGTATTTCTCGTTCAGCACGATCTTCCGCCAAATCGAGATAGGCAGATACAAGACGATTAATTGCCATCATATGCTTTTGGTCGAGATAATTCTTTGCTATTGTTACATCCGACTTCATTACCTTCCCGTCAGGGGCATGTCTCCATGTAGTTAGTCCCATTTGGGGCAGATTGGCATCGGCCTTTTCATAGATAATTTCGGCTGCCGTTTGCCCTGAAATAGCCCAATGCAACTTGTTCTGCACCGATGCAAAGAAACGTTTTGTCTCTGGTGCTTGCTTGTCGTAGTCAATCGACAGCGCATAAATGTCTGTAATCTTCTGATAAAAGCGCCTCTCGCTGGCACGTATCTCACGAATATCCTCAAGTAAATCTTTAAAATAATCGTGTCCAAACTGTTCACCTTGCTTCAATCGGTTCTTATCAAGTACATAGCCTTTGGTGATAAACGAATCAAGTACTTTTGTAGCCCACTTCCTAAAGCGTGTAGCTCCCTCTGAATTGACACGATATCCTAGTGCAATAATTGCATTCAAGGGATAGAATGCAACTTCTCGTGCCACCTGACGCGTACCTTCGTTTTGAACTATTCGGAATTTCCGAATAGTTCCTTCTTCCGATAGTTCTCCTGCGCTGAAGATCCTTTTCAAGTGCTCGTTGATGGTACTAATATTCACATTAAATAGCTCTGCCATGCGTTTTTGTGTAAGCCAGAAAGTACCGTCCTCATAACGAACTTGAATACTTACATCGCCATTGTCGCTAGTGTATAAAAGAATATTACTCTCCATTGCTGACTTGTTTTGGTCAATTACTCAAGTAATTATGTTCTTATTCAACTCGAGCGATGATGTTTTTGCGTAAACTCTCCTTCATTCGTATGGGAGTCTCACTAAAGTTTTGGATTATTAAATCGATTTCTCGCCTGGATGCAGTTTTACCCATTCATTATCTTTTCAATCAAATTGAAAAGTCGTTTACTCCTATCCACGATAAAGGTATTAAAACTATCGTTTTTTTTTAGCAGAATAGTGTTTTGGCTTTATTCGTTTGCGGGCGTTGCGGGCAACGCCCCTTCAGAATCAGAGACGAAAGATGAAGGAGGAGACCTAGTTAAGAGTTAAGGCAAGCGAATAATATAAGGGCGGATAAGGTTTCGCCCGTACGACGATATGGTTAACAGAATGCGCGATGCGCATTTAATGGGCGCGCAGCGCCGTTCCCGTGCATAGCACAGGAACGGCGCTGCCCTAATTGCCTCTCTAGATATTCCCGAGTTTGAAACCTATGTACAGTGTGCGTGGTAGCATTGGGCCATACACATAGCTAGAGGCACGCTCTGCCCCTTTGTCAAAATCGTTCTGATATGAGTTGAGTAGATTCTTGACGCCTCCGTAGAGCTGAAGGGTCGTACTTGAGAGCTTAAAATCGTAAGAGAGTTTCACGCCCATGTCGTAAAACCAGGGAGTGCGACGAATAGAGAATTCGTTGTCGTCTATTTCCTTTTGCTCAGCAGGGTTGCGCGCATTCTTACCTTCATATACTACATTCATTGATCCTGTTAAATTGAAGGTGGCATCGAGCGCAAAGTTCTTGTAGAACTTCCAATTCCCCATCAAGAAGCCGTATACATTGGGAGCACGCAAAAAATCGCGTTGCCCATTGTTCAGGTCGCTGGGGACTTCTCCTAAGTAATAGCTCTTCTGAAGCGTTGTACCTAGTTTCAGTGCCAGTTTTTGCGAAGCTACATTCATCTCAAGATTGACCCCTTGAATGTTTGCACCACTTTTATGGTTAGAACGTTCGAGCAATACGACGCCATTGGCATCTTCATCGTGGCGGATGTTAATAAACGCATCGTTGAGGCGTGTAAAAAATCCCTCTACAAGTACTCCTAATGCAATATGCTCCCACTGCTTATTGAAGTCCAATGAAAGCATGGCACTGTGGCTTGTTTCACGCCGCAGGTCGTCGGACACTCTTTGCACAATTTGTCGAGCCCCCGCCACTTCTACGTGCAGCTCTTCGTTATAGAGTTGCGGTTTGCGGTAGCCCATAGAGTAGTTGACACGCAGTTGTAATTCGGGCAATAGTTTTAGCAAAAGACTCGCACGAGGTACGGGGACAAAAGCGCCATTGAGGGTAGTACTTTTTGTAGCCTCTCGCAAAAAGTAACGGTCAAGACGCGCACCCGCCGTTAGGGTTGCCATCCCTAATTGATAACTATACTGCAAGAAGCCTCCTACCGTCTGCGTACGTTGGTCTGCCACCGTCAAGGTTGGGTTGTGGGTAGGCGTTGCTGTAGAGTAGTCGGTATTACCAGGTTTCTCATCCTTAAGATTTTCGCCTGTAAAATCTACACCCCCCATGAGAGTAGACTGGACAAAGTGCGCCGAATATTGAGCACCAAAATTGTAACTCAAATCCTCTGTTAGTCCATAATCTTTCAACGGATGCCCACTGGATATGCCGCCGTAGTACGAATCGCGCTTTACATGTTGCATGGCAGCATTAATTGACAGATTGTCGTTCGAGCGCATCAACTGATTGTACACCACAGAAGCACTGTTTATGTTATGCTTGGGTTGTTCGGTAATATTGGCTTCGTGCGCAGGTTTATCGAACTGATCGCCACCGCGACGATCTTCCGAGATGTGGAAATAGGAGCAAGACAGCTTACCGCGTTGCCCGAGGCGCTGAAAAAGACGGGTTCCCAGTGTAGCATTGATTAGACGCGGAAATTCGGAATAGCCATCGTTATCGTAGTCGTATGCTTCGCGGTGTCGGTAATTGCCATAAACGGCTAGTCCTGTACGGTTATCGTCGGTTACATTGGAGGAGTTAAAGGAGAGGTTGTAGTCTGGAACAACTTTACCCCCTTTACGAATTGCCACCCCACTGAATGCAGTACTTCCACCAGCTTCAAAGGAATTGGTCATAGGATCTTGAAGAATGATATTCACCGTTCCTGCTACGGCATTGCTACCGTAAAGAGCACTCCCTGCTCCGCGCTGGATCTCGATGCGCGAGATCATATTTGCGGGAATTAGTTCCATGCCATATACACCCATGAGTCCGCTGAAAATCGGATACCCATCCACTAAAATTTGTGTATACTCCCCCTCCATACCATTGAGGCGCACTTGGTTGAAACCGCAATTCTGACAATTGTTTTCCATGCGCACCCCTGGAATATACACAAGCCCTTCACTAATAGTACGGGCACTGGCAGCGCGCATCAATTTTGGGCTTATTGTGTTCACAATAGTAGGCGCTTCGCTACGCCGGATTGCTTCTTTATTGCCTGTTACAACGACTGCGTCCATCTCCAATAGGTCTTCGCGGAGCGATACATTCGTTTCGAGATTCTCGCCGTCATCTACAGCGACCTCTTGGACAGCATCTTTGTAACCTACGCATGAGACCATCAGTTTATGCTCGCCTGGTGTGATTTTACTCAGGCGGAAATTCCCTTCCTTGTCTGTTGCAGTGCCTACAGTTGTACCACGCAACGTAACCGTAGCAAAGGGGACTGGCTGCCCATTGCACGTTATCTTACCATAGATAGTTGTTACACGACCAGAACGGGCATGCGCTGCGCTCTGTCCAACTCCTACAACCAATAGCAACCCTAAAATACAAACTATATACTTTTTCATTTTCAACAATTTATGAGGTATGCCTTCCCCATTCATGCTTTATTTTCGGCATGGGGTACAGATTGAGCACGACTGTACCAGGCATACCACGTAGCCAGTCGTATTTTCAGGGGAAATAGGGCGAAATTCTCCTAGTTGGAGAAGGAGAATATAAGAGACTACTCTGTGGCGGTGCACGCCCTTTTTTGTGGAAGAGTTGTCTGTTGTGAAGGGCTTCTGCAAGAGGCGCTTCTACAAGCGTATGGGCTCGGCGAAAGACCTTCTCGAGAACAATGCACGGGTTGGGCATTGCAATAACCATGAGCGTTTGTAGGAGATACAACTCGCTCTGTGTATGGTTAGAGCCTGAAAGCGGTTCGTCGTTAGTATGATTGGGATGCGCATGGGTGATCGTTGTCCCATCGGGACGGATGTGCGTATGCAGATTCATCGCATAGTTCCACGTCATGAGTAGCGACGCGCCTAGTGCGATGAATATCAGAATCCGCTCACCCCAAAGTCTGCACCGAGTCATCTAAAATTCCGACCAAAGATACAATAAAGAACGATTATAAAGAAGCTGCTAATAGTAGACAGGGCTTCTCCTTTCGAGCGGCGTTTTCATTTTCCTATACGCACTTTTTTTCAGACCTTTACGTATAAAATGTGTGAAGACGAATTCCAAATAACAATTTTGAAATTATGGGACGTATACTGGGCGTACATGCACGCCAGATCTTAGATTCTCGTGGAAATCCCACGGTAGAGGTAGATGTAGTAACCAACCAAGGCGCTATGGGTACAGCAGCTGTACCGAGTGGCGCTTCAACAGGTGTACATGAAGCAGTAGAACTTCGCGACGGAGATAAAGGGAAATTTTTAGGTAAAGGTGTACTCCGTGCTGTAGATAATGTAAACACGGTAATTGCCGAGGCTATAAAGGATCTCGACGTACAAGAGCAGCGCCTGATAGATAAAGTGCTGATAGAGCTCGATGGTACGCCGAATAAGGCGAAGCTGGGGGCAAATGCCATTTTGGGGGTTTCTATGGCAGTAGCTCGTGCAGCAGCCAACGAATTGGGGTTGCCTTTTTATCGTTACATAGGTGGCGTAAATGCCCACACCCTTCCTGTACCAATGATGAACATCTTGAATGGAGGGAAACACGCCGACAACCCGATAGATGTGCAAGAATTCATGATTATGCCCGCTGGAGCTTCATCGTTCTCCCGTGCGCTACAAATGGGGGTTGAGGTTTTCCATAACCTAAAAAGTGTATTGAAGAAACAGGGGTTTGCAACGAACGTGGGCGATGAGGGCGGTTTTGCCCCTAACCTTCCTACGCACGAGGCGGCTCTGGATGTAATAATGCAAGCCATAGAGGCGGCTGGTTACAAGCCAGGAGAAGAGGTATTCATTGCGCTCGATGCAGCATCTTCCGAATTCTATAATGCGGAAAAGAAATGTTACCACTTTGAATCGACGCACGAAGATCGTTCGTCTGACGACATGATTGCATACTGGCGCGAGCTTTCGCAAAAGTACCCCATCGTAAGTATTGAAGACGGACTTGCAGAGGATGATTGGGAGGGGTGGAAAAAACTCACCATGGCACTCGGAAAGAATTTGCAGCTTGTGGGAGATGACCTCTTTGTAACCAACGTAAAACGTCTGGAACAAGGAATAGAACAAGGCGCGGGGAATGCTATTCTGGTGAAAGTAAACCAGATTGGTACACTCACCGAAACGATTGATGCGGTACACTTGGCAGACATCAATGCGATGAATGCTATAATTAGTCATCGCTCTGGCGAGACCTCAGACACAATTATCGCCGACCTTGCGGTTGCGCTTAATACGGGGCAGATAAAAACGGGGTCAGCTTCTCGTTCTGATCGTGTTAGCAAGTACAACCAGCTCCTACGTATTGAAGAGGAGCTAATGGGTACTGCCTATTTCCCAGGTAAGGATTTCCGAAAGAAACACTAAGCGACCTAGACTTAGAGAAAAGAGGCGTTGCCTATTTGGCGGCGTCTCTTTTTTGTAATACCCCGCTTAGGCGGGAATGATAGAAACTGCCTCTACCTCAATACTGACACCTTTTGCAAATATGATTACACCATCTCTGTCCTTCTTTCTTAATGAGCAGCTAAGTACGCTGAAAAAACTAACTTTGTTCAATACAAGCCAAGAGACTGAATGCTAAAGTGGAACTACCCATTTTCACATCTAATCAGACAGCAACGCATATTTTTTGTTCTTGCTGCCGTACTCACTATTTTCTTACATACCTCATTTACTCTTATAACACCTAAAACACCCCCAGCCCCCTATGCACCTCTATTATCTCTACTAAAGACTCGAAACTTCATTAAGGCCGAGCGTTATGCCGATTCTTTAATTCGTACTGGCGACACTGCCGTTATCGTTTACGAGTCACTCTGTGTGACACTCCTAGAACAGCATAAACAACTCGTGCGCGTAGAACAAATACTCGCCAAGCTGCCACGCACGCCTTATAGACTTTATTTACTAGCACAATCACAATGTTTGCAATACAAGTTTAATGAGGCTATTCAGAGTTATCAAGCCTACATTCCTATTGCAG
>CAUVMY010000073.1:0-6599 GCA_963552845.1 uncultured Bacteroidia bacterium | reverse complement strand
GCCGTTTGATAGTAGCGCCACGCCGCTGCCTCTAGTCCTACAACATTTCCGCCAAAAGGGGCGTGACTTGCGTAGAGTGCTAGAATTTCATGCTTTGAGTAGGAACACTCCAATCGCATAGCCCACAGAATCTCTATTAGCTTATTGGCATAACTACGTTTAGCTCCTGGATGTAACATACGAGCCACCTGCATGGTCAGCGTAGAGCCTCCGCGCACAATTCGGTGCGCCCGAAGGTTGGAGACAAAGGCGCTAGAGAGTGCCACTGGATTGATACCTAAATGCCAATAGAAGTAGCGATCTTCGTAGGCAATGGCACAAGCTGCAAATTTTTCGGGGACGCTGTCAAGAGCAGGGAAACGATACTGCCCATCGTCTGCAATACTGGCAGCAAGGAGCGTCCCTTCGCGCGAATAGAGTACTGTACACGTAGGTGTCTTAAAAAGTGGAGAGGGTAGAGAATAATAAAAAGCAAGCCCCGCAAAGAGCGCAAGGAGCAAGAGTGTAGCTTTTAGCGGGGAACGAAGCACATAATCCCGTAAAGGAACAAATAACGATTCGCGCACAGCAGAACCAAATGAACGCAAGTTCTCAGAGCGAAAACTATACATCAATACCCTATTCTCGCCTCCCTATTTGGGGAATATTTTTACTCGGTAAAGATAGGGCCAATACTTTCCTGTAAGGTAAAAACGCTTATCGTGTGCATCGTAAGCAATACCATTGAGCACCTCAGCCTTTGTACCACTAGCAGAAGGACGTAGCAATCCGTCAAGGTGCACCAAGCCTTCCACTACACCATTGGTAGGATTTATGATAGCAACAAGGTCTGTCGTATAGATATTTGCATAAATTTTCCCTTCTACCCATTCTAGTTCGTTAATGTAATTGAGAGAACCTTGTTCCGTACATACCTGCAAGGTATTCGTAACGCGAAAGTTCGTAGTGTCTAGTACATAAATATTCTCCGAACCATCTGATAGATAGAGAACCGTGTCATCCGTTGTCAAGCCCCAACCCTGCGTATTGTAGTTGAAACTTCCGCGCGGTTCAAAAGTCGCAAAATCATAAATAAAACACGTGTTACCCGTCCACGTAAGCTGGAATAGTTTACCATTGAGATATTCCAACCCTTCTCCGAAATACTTTGCCTCGAGGTTGTGCTGCTGCAAGACCTTGCCTGTCGCCAGTTCTACTTTGCGCAAAGTTGAAGCGCCGCGCTGCCCAGTGCTTTCGTATAGGTAACCATTGCGTAAAAGCAACCCCTGCGTATAAGCCTCAGGGTCGTGCGGATACTCTTTTTCAACCACGTATGTATAGTCCTTAGGTGGCGCAGAAGCCAAGATCTTTAACCGCCTACGTTCTACCTGCTCCTGTCCGTTATGCCAAAAACTAGCTTGCAACCAGTGTACCCCAGTCTGCCAATCTGCGGTAGTGTACATACCATCGGGCTGTAACATTAGTCTACGTTGTGCAACCGAGAGAACAACTGAATCAGGCAGAGTAATAGAATCGTTTATATATGCAATATGCAGCGTATCGCCGAGGTGCAAAACTGTATCAGCAGCAGGCTGCGTTATCTTTCCGTATTTGGGCTCATTTTTGGGTTGTAATACCCCACTATTGGGAGTCTCTACTCCCCCTTGACATCCCAAGAAAAAGATTGGGAGAAATAGGGGACACCAAAACGCATTTCTCATCTTGTAGCTCTTAATGTTGAGAGAATGGCAAAGAGTTTCTTGTTTTCATACATAACTTGCAGAGTGTTTTTGCACTACACTTTACCCCTTCTGCAAGGCGAAAGTTAGCGAAATCGCACGTATGCGCAACAGTGGCGATAACAAGCACTAGTACAATACGTGAGATCTGAGGTTCATACGACCTTAATGTGGAAGTAGCATTCCAACTGTTGAGATGCCACAAGCACTAACACAACGAATTTGTTTATACTGAGTTACTATTTTTGTGGTTAGGATTTTCTCAAAAAATGAACACAGAAAAAAGACGTAAGATTCTTTCAATCGTCGTTCCCCTGCTATTCCTCATGGCAGGTTTGTTCTATTGGGCACACTTTATGGGACAAACGCCCACCAACATTGTGCCGAGCACAGAATTATTGACCAGCGATTTAGCCAGCCTTCGTTTCAATTTTGAGGGACACGAGCTTCGTTTCCCACTCACAGTACGCGAATTCAAGGAAACCACGAAGTGGGAAATTAAGGATAATGGCGATCAGGCACTGAACTATGATGAGGTGCTAGAACCACATACGTACGTAACGAATTCAATGACTGCTTTTTATAGCAGCAATCGGCACGTCTTCTTTCGTGTTGAAAATGATACAGATGAAGCAAAGCACTTTCTAGACTGCAAATTGGTACAACTCACTTTCCACAATAACAACTCTGAATTTGCATTTTGGCGGCGAAGTTGCACCCTAATATTGCCGAAAGGTATACGGATGGCAAGCACCTCTTCTACCCGCGAAGAGATTATAGCGGCTTATGGCGAACCGACCGATTCGGACACCCGTATGCTGGAGTATGCGTTTGATAATTATACAGTCACCTTCCTTTTTACCCCTACGCCGAACAAACTTCTGTTGGTAAAGTTCGAATGTTTAGACTCGTTCCTTCAAGACGAATAGAACGAGCCACCCTATTGTTTTCTATTCTATCTTTAATCCCCAAGCAAGTGAATTTGCACGATGGAACACAAACAACGAGCAAAGAATAATCGGACAATTAGTATTACTGAAAAAGAGCGCTCGACTCTATTAGCTCAAATTATTTCAGAGCAACACCTTCTGTCACCACTCGATTGGGAGGATAAAATTATCAATGCCGATTTGTTTGATATTATCGACTCCATCCCCAACCAGATAGCCGACCTTATTATTCTAGATCCTCCTTACAATCTATCAAAGGATTTTCATGGTCTAATCTTTAATGCGCGAAGCAGCGAAGCGTATCGCAACTATATGGAGAGTTGGTTTCATCGTGTATGCGCAAAACTTAAACCTAATGGCTCTGTATATCTTTGTGGCGATTGGCGCAATACCTCTGTTCTTCAATCTATGATGGAAACGGAGTTAGTCATTATAAATCGTATCACTTGGCAACGAGAAAAGGGGCGAGGAGCACTTAAGAACTGGAAAAACTGCATGGAAGATATCTGGTTCGGAGTTAAAGATCCCGAGCAATATTATTTCAATGTAGAAGCAGTGAAACAAAAACGCAGGGTGCTTGCTCCTTATCGCGCGAATGGACAAGCTAAAGACTGGCAACAAGAGGACAACGAAAAATTCAGACTCACCTACCCCTCAAACTTTTGGGATGATATTAGTATCCCTTTTTGGTCCATGCCAGAGAATACAGATCATCCCACCCAAAAATCCGAAAAGCTATTTGCCAAGCTTATCCTTGCGTCCTCCAAAGAAGGAGATTTAGTTTTTGACCCTTTCCTAGGTAGTGGTACTAGTGCAAGTGTTGCGAAAAAACTACAGCGCCATTATTTAGGCATTGAGATCAATACGGAATATTGCTTATGGGCAGCCAAACGCGTACAAGACGCTATTACAGACAGTAATATACAAGGCTATACGAACGGTGTTTTTTGGGAAAGAAATACTCAGCTACAACAAGAAAAGAAAAAAGATAATAACCTCACTAGACAAAATCTTTTCTCAGAGCTTATGGATAATACAAATCTGTAATGAGTGAACTCGAGAAATTTTTGGATTTTCTTGAATCGCATAAGACTGTTGAACGAAAGGATGAGCTCATAAAACAGGCTGAACTTCAATTCCGTTTAACCAAAGATGGGAATATCTATCGCACAGAAACTTTTGCTGCTCGTTTTTGCTACAGTAAAAATGGAAAATTTGGCAACACTATCCTATCTCTATCACGGTTAGAAAAGTATGACAAGATCCCATTTCTTGTTATACTCGTAATACTGAAGCAAGACAATAAGGTATTTCTAGCAAATTCT
Organism: uncultured Bacteroidia bacterium; assembly: GCA_963552845.1. Taxonomy (GTDB): domain Bacteria; phylum Bacteroidota; class Bacteroidia; order Bacteroidales; family CAJPTX01; genus Bacteroides_D. The sequence continues at coordinate 2,606 of CAUVMY010000073.1, read as the reverse complement.
ACTTTGATAAAGAAAATAAGTCATAGTTCTAAACATCTTTCATTAAATAATATTCGTGGTAGTTTTAATGGCAGTGATATACTCAAAAACGTTAATGGTCTCGAGAATTGTCCAAAAAATATCCCCGATCTCTTTGCAACTCACATAGGGCTTAGTTGGCAAGATAATCTCGAACGGTTAGTAGAAGCTACAAAAGACATTCAATCAAAAACTCATAAAACAGAATTAACTACGACTGAATATTCCATTCTATTTCAATCTCCAACGAGGGCACTCTCATTCATCAATTCGCCAGACTATTCCCTTTTGAAGAAAGACCTGAATACACGTTGCGAAGAAGCAAGAGATGCCATTTTTATAGCCAAGAATATTTCAAATATTAACCTACGAGGACGACTTATTGAATCGCTCATTACAGCACCCCCCGAAACCCGTATAAAACTTTGCTCTAGCTTACAGGCTGGGGCTACTCTACCCGAGATTACAACATCTGACGACATTGGAGACTATGTGCTACCTTTTTCAACATCGACTAGTTATACCGATATTAAGACGAAAATCCTTTATTTGAATTCTAATCCCAAAGCCTATAACATTGATAAATTCCTTCGTCTAATGGGAACAGATAAAACTGTATTCTTGTTCTTTTTTATAGGTCTTGACAAAGAAGGCATCATCACACAACTCTGCTCCGTATTTCACGAGGAACTTTTACGCACCTCATTATTCCAAACTCACTGGGCGGGACGCAGTACGCGAGGCGTAGTCCAGTTCTCGGGAAATGCCATAAACAAACTACTCAAAAGAGCCGACTTCCGAAATGAAATAAATGTTGAAGAAGCAAGAAGGTACTTACAAACTTTATTGGAGCGCTAACCCATGCCCCCTGCACATTACTTACAACTTCATGAGCTTGCCGAACGGATACACAATGCCATAGAAGCACAATTCCAGCTGCCATTGTGGGTAGTGGCTGAGGTTGCATCTATCAGCGAGCCAGCGTCAGGGCATTGTTATTTGGAGCTGACTGAGTACGACGAAAAGAGTCGTACACAACTCACCTCTATGCGCGCTATCATCTGGGCGAATAAATACAGCGAACTACGTTCTTTCTTTGAAATTACCACCCACACATCACTACGCAAAGGCATACAGGTCATGCTACGTGTGCGCGTAGAGTATTCAGTGCGTTACGGATTAGCACTCCAAGTAGTTGATATAGACCCTCAATATACCGTGGGCGAACTCGCCCTACAACGCCAACGGACTCTAGAACAGTTGGAACGCGACGGGGTGCTCTACATGAACCGCGAGCTCCCGTTTCCCGAATTTCCTCGCCATATAGCAGTCATCTCTGCTGCGCGCGCTGCGGGATATCAGGATTTCTGCCACCAGCTGCAAAAAGCAGTCGAACGATATGGTATTCAATTAAAGCTCTTCCCTGCTCTCGTACAGGGCGACAAAGCTGTAGAATCCATTGCTCGCGCTCTTGACCTTGTCTTCGCCGAAGAAGAATACTGGGATATTGTCGTTATTATTCGCGGCGGGGGCGGGCAGATGGATCTCAGTTGCTTTGATGCCTACGAACTCGCCTCCCTCGTGGCACAATTCCCTCTTCCTGTAGTAACTGGTATCGGACACGAGCGGGACGTATCGGTAGTAGACCTCGTTGCCAATGTGTCGCTAAAGACTCCCACAGCGGTAGCCGCCTATTTAGAGAGCATTTTCAGCGAAGCTGAGAACGAACTCTTTGTAAAGTTGCGAGAACTTATCCCACTTCTTCTCAACTATACCTCGGAGCAAACAGAAGCTCTCAGCACATTTACAAATACTTTAGCACGTAACAAAGAGAACCTACTCTCTACACACAAACTGCGTCTACTCCGACAATTTGAGGCGAGTGGTTTGCGCTTTCGCGCACGTGTAGAACAATATATCCCGCGCGTAATACACTTAGCCGACAGAACAGCTCTTGTAACACAAAACCTCCTAAGGCAGTATCCAGCACAAGTAACCCACCATTTCGCGGAGAAACGCCCATTAGTACACAATACGTTGCAGCGAAAGGAGATGCAATTCCTACACCGCCTGTTACGGATTCAACGTTGCGATCCCCGTTTTTTATTACAGCGCGGATTTGCAATCATTCAAAGCGGCGAGCAAGGGACACAACCTCTACTGACAGAAGGTGCCAAAATTCGCCTTTATACCGCCTCACAAAGGGCACAGGGGACTATTTCCTCTGTTGAGATGCAAGCATTATTCCCAAACCTCAACGAAGAAACTGAAAGTCTAGAAGCATGGCTAGACGCTCTTTACACAAAAAGAGACCTTTAGCAAAAGGTTCAACTAATCAAGATTTTAACGAATTGACCCTCAAAGCGGCACGAATAGGTTTGTTCTACCCCATTTTGCCATACAGTTCCAATACAAGCTCCCCTTCTCCTCTCTAATATACAACCGCTCAAACAGCTTGAACTCTTTCGTCTAGAGGCAACGCATCGAAGATGCGTCAAAACACCAATCTACTGTTTTTATACCGTTAAAAGGTAAAATTAAGAGTTGCTAAAGGCTTTTCTGCTAATAATCAATAGATTAAATAACCT
>CAUVMY010000072.1:0-6601 GCA_963552845.1 uncultured Bacteroidia bacterium | reverse complement strand
AAAAGAGCAAAAAGGCTTGATTCTAATATGGCAACGATTAACAATCGATTGCCTAACTTGATGTCCCGAATCCTCATAATGTCGTTTTTAATTGTTTCGTTTAGAATTTCCGTAGCCTATCTCGAGACGCTACACTACAGTATACACATCTAAACAAATTCTTGTTTCAATTTTTTAGATTAAAAGAGGCGGATATATACCTTGTTCTGTAAGTGACGCTAAACGTTGTTGCACAAAAATTTTATCGGAGGGGTAGGTTACACCACACCATTGCGCATCAGAAGTAAGCACGCGGCACTGCTGCCCCATCTCCAAACAATGGCGCACCACGGTGGGAAGGTAACACTCCTTTCCCGCTTCCTTCCCATCAGCAAGAGCTGCAAAAAAAGCAGTAACAACCTCGGTTACACTTTGCATAAACAGGGGAGAAAATCCCCAACAATTCATCGAAACCACCGTATCGTCTTGCAACGTAACTTCTTCGCCACCACCATTCTTTGCGACAATTGTCGTAGCATCACGCATTATAGCAGTATGCTCTTCTATGTTTGTTAGCAGTCCATTTTTTACTGTACATACCCCACGCGAAACACTCCCAGACTCCGAAAGAGTATGCGAAAGAGTATAACCGACCATACAGGTAGGAGTTGTAGCATCTAAAGTCGACAAATTCTGCCCTAAAACGCTAAAAGCCTCGCGACCATAAAAATCGTCAGCATTGATGACAGCAAAAGGTTTCGTAACAACATTTCGAGCACACCAAAGTGCATGCGCGGTGCCCCAAGGCTTTACACGGTTCTTTACGACATCGCCAGCATTAGGGGTATCTTCCACTTCTTGATAGACTAATTTGATGGGAATCTGCCCCTTAAAACGCGAAAGGACGTGTTGTTTGAAGTCTTCCTCTATTGCCTTACGGATAATGAATATTATCTCGTTGAAACCAGCATGCAAAGCATCGTAAACCGAATATTCGAGAAGCGTTGCTCCCGTTGGTCCCAAGCCTTCAATTTGTTTCAATCCTCCGTAACGGCTTCCCATTCCCGCCGCAAGTACCACAAGTTGAGCCCCATGCATTGTTCTTAACCTCGCTTGTTATGTAAAATTCTCAGTGTATTTAAGTGCTCTATTTCCCTTTTCTCCAGAAGCGCCACTTATGCATACTTTTCCTCTTAGTAGCGAAAATGCCTGAACTAGACGATTTCACGTCTTCCACAGAATAGAATATATTGGGATGCACTTGATGGATCAGCTCCTCTACACGCTTTACGTCTTTGCGCAGTGCCACACAGTAGAGCAAATGCACTGGACCATTAGCACCCCGCGCATCTACTACTGTCGTACCAAAGCCAGCTTTGCGAAGCACTTCACTTAGCTCGCTACCGTGTTTCGCTGTGATAATACGCACTACTTGCGTGCCTACTGCCAAGCGATGTTCAATAGTAAGCCCCACATAGTTTCCCACAGCAAAACCAAAGGCATATGCCAGATAACAAACTATGTTGTTGGCATGCTGCATAATCTGACTTATTGCCACAATCCAGATAAAGACCTCGAAGAAGCCCAAAAGTGGCGCTGCAAGTTTATTGCCTCGTGCTACAAATACGATACGGATCGTGCCAAACGTTACATCTGTAACGCGTGCAAGAATGATGAGAATAGGGAGTATCAGATAGGTAAAATACTCACTGGCCATCAGACTTTCAAACATCTCTTGTATACTTGTTTTGTTTCGTGACAAAAGTAGAAATTCGGCAAATAGCATGATAAAGTCCTTAGGCTTAATTTTAGTGTTCCTATGTATATACATACACGCCACTGTAGGCGCTCGCCCCGATTCCTCTACTCCCGACAAACTACGAGAACTTTGGACGCGTTCGTCGCTTAATCTGTACGATACAGCTTGCGGTACGCTCTTTCAACAAGAACTCGCACAGCTGCTAGCTGCCAAGGGTACTATAGATTATGTGCTCCCTGAGTTAACAGGACTTTCCGACCTCTTTTCCCCCGACCGACGGCTACGCCTCATTACTTGGACTCACGAGCTTAATTCGGAGGAAACGTTATACAAGAGCATTGCTCTTTATCTCGATAAGCACGACTTGCTACACATACTTTCGCTAAAAGACCGCCAAATTCCCGTAAAACAAGGCTTCATTGACGAGCAGTGGTTTAATCTTCCCTGTTCGCCCAATGAATGGATTGGAGCTGTGTATTATGGAATCCAACCCTTTGAATTTCAAGAAATAAAAGCTTATCTCTTATTGGGAGTAGCAGGACGCACACCGCTCTGCACGCGCAAGGTGATAGAAACTATGTACATCGATGCGACAGACGAGCTGCAAATTGGACTTCCTTGTCTGGCGTACACGAATACGCGCATCTTTCAACGCATATTATATTCTTACAGTTCCCGAGTCGCTATGACCCTTCAACTGATAGAGAAAGGGAAGAAGGTACTTATAGACCATTTAGCGCCTTCAGCGCCACAGTATAGTGGTTTACCCCAGTTTTATGGTCCCGACGGTTCGCAGGATGCTTTTGTTTTTTCAGAAGACGGCTACTGGCGACACGAAAATGATGTTTTGGTAACCGACCCCCTGGAACACTCTCCCACAAAGAAGCTCATATATAACAAAGGGTACTAGCGCTTTGCACGACAGAGGTCATTATGGCATGACACACTTTTATATTCCTGATTATTCTCACCCTGCAATCGGTAAGCATTATCAAATTACTTCCAGCTAGACGGGAAAAAAATCAGGAGCAAACCGAAAATTTCCAGACGTCCAAGAAGCATCAGAAGCGTAGCGAAAACGCGTGAGATGTTAGTAAGGTAGGAATATGAGCCAAAAGAACTCATAGTGCCAATGGCAGGACCAACGTTGCTCATCATAGAAAGCGAAGTGGTAAAACTCTCTCCGAGCGGTGCAGAAGTGGCACAGATATAGGCTGTTACTACAGTTATTAAAGTGATATACAGTATAATATAGAGAGCTGCATTTTTTGCTACTTGCTCATCTATGTGCAATTTGCCAATATGAATTGGGATTACAGCTTGCGGGTGCTGTTGTTTCAGAAAAATGGAGCGAACCGTTGCTACTACAATAGCAATACGATCTATCTTCATCCCCCCTGCAGTAGAACCTGAGCACCCTCCCAAGAAAGAAAGAAGTATAAGTATCAAAAAGGTGAGTTGCGGCCACATAAGAGTTTCAACAGAGGCATACCCTGTAGTTGAAATAATAGACGTGACCTGAAACGCAGCTGCACGTAGGGCGGTAGCTGCTGGAAGGTCACTCTGGAATAACAGGACAAGAAAAATAGACAGTGTCGCGACAAGCACTACCGAACTAAATATACGGACGATAGGAGACTGAAATACGTTGCGCCAACGTGGTGTAAAAAGGCTAAAAAGCAGCCCAAAATGCAAGCTGGCCATAAACATTCCGAAAGTCAGAATCCACTCTGCAGCGGGATTATTGTATGCCGCAATGCTGGTATTAGTAACAGCAAACCCCCCTGTGGCTACTGTAGAAAACGCCAAATTTACGGCATCAAAAATAGGGATGTTTGCTAGAATTAAACACCCCATGATAAGGATAATGAGTCCGAGGTAACTCGTTGCCATAACCCGAAGCATCTTTTTGTTGCGGTACTTGAAGTCCTGTCGTGCAATAGACGAAACCTCAGAACGAGAGAGCGTCATCTGGGCACTACCCATACTCGGAAGCACGACAAGCGTAAAAACCACAACCCCCATTCCTCCCAATAAATGGGTACACGAACGCCAAAAAAGTAGACTAGGCGGCAATGCTTCTACATCATCGAGAATTGTAGCGCCCGTTGTTGTAAAACCCGAAACGGACTCAAACCATGCACCCGATAGGTTAAACTCTCCTCCCCACAGCACATACGGAATCATGCCAAAAAAACACGCCGCAAGCCAACTAAATACGACAATGGCATACCCCTCGCGGTTTGAAATACTTGGCTCTGCTTTTACAAAAACAAAAGGGAAAATACCTACAAGCGTTGTTATGAGTACACTAAAAAGCAACGGGATCTGTCCCGAATCATTCTTGTAAATTGCCAAAATCAGGCTCACAAGCATGAAAAAAGCATTCTGGAGCACAATCAACCCCACATAACGCATTACAACGTAGGGTCGGAATGTGTAAATCCCGCCACGCATCACTATTGCTCCCGATTCTTTTCTTGAACAAGTCTATCTATCAGTCTACGCAACTCGAGTATCTCATCATCGGCTGAAAGGGAGACGCTATGATAGGTCTTAAACTTGAGGTAACGACGTATACTCTCGGCAATTTGCTTGATGGGCACGACAAAGAAATGGTTTACGAGATAGGAAAACATAAGCATAAAAAGCAGCCCGACTATGATAACAATAACCCCAGGGCGTAAAGCCCGATACGGAGCATCTTTCAAAAAGGCTAATGCTTGATAGAGCCCTTTTTCATTCAATTCACGTACCCTAGTAAGACGTTGCAACAGTTTAGGGTGTATATCTTCTACGACCGAGCCAATAGGCGATTGATGCTTTTCATAGATCTCTATGCGCTCAGACAATGCTCGAAAATAGACCGTGTAAACTTGGTATAGCGTATCTAGTGCCTCTTTCTCGTGTAAGTGACGTACATTCTGCTCGGCAAGTTCGTAGTTAGTCTCAAAATTTTCTTTGGCACGCGACAACAAATTATGCTCATACGAGAACTCGTCTCGCTTGTTGTTTTTCATAAACTCGCCAACACGATTCATATCACTGAGAGCCAACTCCATACTCTGGCAGTACACTACACTGCGGTAACTATCGTCTAACAATGTATTGATATTCTGTGCCAAAAGTGCAATCTCGTGGCTCTCCAAGAAGGCATAAATCACCGAAACCGTAGCTAAAATTATAAAGCCAAAGGTCAATTTCCCTCGTATCCCTAGGCGAAACTTAAACCGTTCGCGCAACGCTGATCGTAACCGTAGCATCTCCGCACTCCTTTCTCAATTGAGATCTGCAAAAATACAAGTTGTATACGATTTGCTTGTCTTGAGTAACTACAGTTCTACAATTATGATTTTTCGTCAGGAAGTTTGATAGTGCCGAAGCGCGAATTCTCGCTTTTGTATTGTACATTTGTTATACAAAACAACCGTTGTGCGACAAGATGTTACATATTGATGATTACAATTTTGCAGGGAAACGCGTACTACTGCGCGTAGATTTTAACGTTCCCTTTGATAAACACACAGGGCTCATCAGTGACGATAGCCGTATTCGGAGAGCATTACCTACCATACACGAAATTGTAAGCAAGGGTGGACGGCTCGTACTTCTGTCGCATATGGGACGCCCAGGAGGCAAGCCTGTAGAAGAGCTTTCACTACGACGCATACTGCATGCTGTAGAAACGCTCGTGGGGAAACACATCACTTTTTGCGATGACTGCATCGGAAGTAGTGCCGAGATCGCGTCTCGCCAGCTCGCTGATGGCGAGATTCTTATGCTCGAGAATGTGCGTTTTCATGCAGAAGATGAGGGGAAAGTGAAACAAAAAGAAGGCGAAACAGACGAAGCATACAAGGCGCGTAAAAGTGCCATGAAAGAAGCACAGAAAGCATTCGCAGCGGCATTAGCCAAGTGCGGCGATTGCTTTGTAAACGATGCCTTTGGCGCTGCACACCGTGCCAATGCTTCAACGACACACATTGCTGCTTTCTTCCCAAACGACCGCATGTTCGGACGCTTAATGGAGCAAGAAATCAAAGCACTAGACTACGTGATGCAAGAACCTGCACGCCCACTAACAGCGATCATGGGCGGTGCTAAGGTGTCTGATAAAATAGTTCTGATCTCCCAACTCCTCGAACGAGTCAATAAAATCATCATTGGCGGGGGAATGGCTTACACCTTTGTGAGAGCACTTGGGGGCAAGATAGGGAACTCGCTATGTGAAGACGAACTCCTAGAAACTGCACAACAACTTATAGCAAAAGCGAAAGAAAAGGGGGTAGAACTCCTACTCCCTATAGATGCCGTAAATGCCGATAAATTTGCCGACGATGCCCATGTTCAGGTTTCGCCTATAGATGCAACACCCGAAGGTTGGATGGGGCTAGACATAGCTGAGGCATCCTGTAAACGTTTCAAAGAAGCTATTTTAGAGAGTAAAACCATTTTTTGGAATGGTCCAATGGGCGTGTTCGAAATGCCCAATTTTGCAAAAGGCACTTATGCTATTGCAAATGCCCTAGCAGAGGCGACACGCAAGGGAGGCTACACCCTTGTAGGGGGCGGCGACTCAGTAGCAGCGTTAAAAGCAAGTGGCTTGGAAAGCGAAGTCAGCTACGTCTCTACTGGTGGTGGCGCCATGCTCGAGTACCTTGAAGGAAAAGAACTACCTGGCATTGCAGCCATCCGCGGCGATGGGAAATAGGACAGCTGCCATAGTACATCTGCGTGGCGTAAACATTGCACAGGGCGAAAATTTGCTTTTACGCGGTGTAAATTTCGATCTCCATGCGGGCGAGTTCTACTACCTTGTTGGGCGCGTAGGTTCGGGTAAATCGAGCTTTATCTCGACTTTGA
>CAUVMY010000071.1:0-6609 GCA_963552845.1 uncultured Bacteroidia bacterium | reverse complement strand
TTGGTTGTGCACTCAGTACCCACGTTCCCCGCGGGATCGTTAGAGACATCAATAAACTTAACCTCTATCTTCTCTATATTGATCTCCTGTGAAGGCGACTGAGCCTGCACAAAATAGCTAAAGAAACTACCGCATAACAAGAATAAAATCAATACGATGTGACGCATGACTATCGACTTTATATATCTAGCACAACCCTATCTACCTAGTAAGGGTATAAAGATAACCCTTTTGAGAGGAATACGTAAAACATCGTGTTTGGTTTTACGTATTCTTCACTTTTTACACAAAAGAAGAGAAATAGAGAATAAGAGGCTAGAGGGCGGAGATTAAATCTCTCTGTAGTTTACCTTCTTTGCTATTTTTCCACGAATAGAGCCCGTCATAATCGGGGAGCGAGAAGCAACAACGGCGGACGCAAAACGAGTATTAAAATAGCAAAGCAACGTTTAGATTGCACACTTAGCAAAGAGGGCATTTTGCATTAGAATTAGGGGAGTTTGCCAACCCCTCCCCTACGCATCAGCTTTGCATTGCTGCTCTTTTCAAGCGACGGTATTCCTTAACCAAATGCTTTCTACTCTGAATGACCTGCCAACGATATACGAAGAAGGAGAGTACAAAATAGACTGCACACTGAATCCAAAGTCCGATGTACTCGAACTGGACCTCCCAAAGGCTTGCCCCCATGCTATTTATCTTTACAAAACCATTGATACCGAAAGTAGAAGGGAAGGCGTATGAAACGATACGCCAAAAAGGTGCGATCGATGCTCCTGGCCACGAAATGCCAGAGATGAAAAGCAAGGGCACTGAGGTAAAGACAAACAAAAGCATACAGGTCTCGCGATTCTTAATAACCACAGAAGCGGTAAGCGTAAAGAAAACGCAAGCTAAAAGGTAAGGAATAATAAAGCTTAAGAGTACGAGCGGATCGGGGAGTTGCAATAGGTTAAACATTCGCGGCACAGCGCAAAGCACATAAACCGAAACAAGAAGATAAATAAGAAAATAGCACAATCCCTTACCAAAAAGAATACGCAGCGTGCCATCGTAATGTCGGTTCATTGGAATAAGATCGCGGTATTTGTTGCCCTCGCGCATAGACCCCGCCGACATACCTACCCCGAGTAACATAGTTTGCTGCAACAAAAGAATAAGGACTGCAGGTAGGAGAAAAGAGGCAAAACCCGTAGCAGGATTGAAAAGCGCAACCTCCTCGTACTCTATAGGGTAGGCTGCCAATTCCCCTTGCTCAGCAGTAGATGCGCCACTACGTTGGATCTTTATCTCCTTATTCATAGCTAAAGAGACCAACGTGTTGGAAAGTACAATTGCTTTGTAATAGAGCAGACTCCCCATATCGCAAAAGAGCGTAACACTGGTTTGTTCGCCTATAGCTATAGAACGGCTGAAAGTCTCGGGAATAAAAATAATTCCGTACGCTTCATTGAGTTTCAGCGCCATGCGAGCTTCTTCCATATCAGCACATTGCACCACAATATCTACGTCAGGAGTAGCGTCAACACGACGCAAATAGTTGCGACTGAACGTAGACCTGTCCATATCAACAACCACTATAGGCACTTCATGCAGAACCTCGCGCGAGTAGATATAGCTATATAGCAATGGGTAGAAAAGCGGAACAAGAATGAAAAAAATAAATATGCCTTGGTCGTGAAAAACACCACGCATCTCTTTCCAGAATACATACGTAGTGCTCTTAATTCCGCTACGTAGCGCGACCAAAAAAGAACTCTTCATTTCACGGTATGTATTTGTAGTGGTATAGGGAATGATGCAAGCGCGGCGCTATGATGAAAGGCAAAAGCATAAAAAGCAATAAAGCAAGGTAGTGTGTCCATCCGAATATTATACTATAGCCATTCAACGCCTGCGCCACATAGAGCAGGTAATAGTGACGCAACGGGAAAAGTAAACTTGCCACTTGCACAGCTTCGGGCATGGCAATTACAGGAAAAGAGAATCCAGCGATGGAGAGAGAGAGTACCCCCCATAGCGAAGCAAAACTCAGTCCAAGACGAAGTGATGGAAAAACACCTATCATTAAAATCCCCAGCGACTGCGAGGCAAGTATCAGACAAAAAGTGGCGAGCAACATCGGGAGGATGCCGCTATTGCAGGGAAACTCCAAGTAGCTATACAAATAGACGTTGTAAAACACGCCCATAATCGTAAAAATTAGGGTCTGTGGAAGCAGTTTGCCGACGAGCGCCACAGAGAGCGAATCGCCACTTAGGTGTAACCATTCGCTTACAGTTTCGCACTTTATTTCCATACCAATAGATGCAACCGTGACCATAAAGATTAGTAAGGAAAGCACGCCAGGCAACAGCAAATTGCTAAGATAGATGGAGTAGTTCAGCCACGGATTGTTTACGGCGCGAGGCTCTACGACGATGGGCTGCAAATATGCCATAGCCTGACGCTCAGTTGCTCCGCGAGCATACAACTGCGAACGTGCAGCTGCTCCAGAAGTAAGCTCACTCATAGTTTTCATATCGCGAAAAAGAAGAGACCCCGCTATGAGATAAGAGTAGTTAGAATAGAAAGATACTCGCGGTTGGCGGAAACTCTGTACATCCTCCGAGAAATTCTCGGGGATATAGAAATAGCCATACGTTTCGCCGCGTTGCATAGCCTCCCGCGCTTCCTTCACCGTTGCATAATTTGCACTGACACCCGTCTGCGCAAATGCATCTAAATTTCGCTGTAAAGTGCGTGAAAGAGACGAGCGATCCATGTCTACAACACCCGCTGGAAGGTTGTGCGGAAGCCCGTCACTCATTAGTGTAGTAAAGAAAATATTGCAGAACAGCGGCGCAATGACCATGCAGAATACATAGAGCGGTCGCATCGTGAGAATACGCCACTCGCGCTTCATGACAAGCCAGACGCGATGCTCGCGTTCGCCGAATAGTTGCATACTAGTTTCTTTCAATAAGTACCGACATACCTGGACGCAAATCAGGGATCTGTTCCAATGGAGCAGCTTTCACTTCAAAGGTGCGTAAATCAAAGCTTCCCGTTGCTTTTGTCGCTTTCCAAACTGCGTAAGAGCCTAGATCCTTAATATAATAGACCTTAAGTCGTACGACTTTGTCGCCGAGTGCGGGTATAAATGCTTCAAATTCTGCCCCCATGGTGAGATCTTGTAAGAGATCTTCACGCACATTAAAACTTACCCACTGCTTATCGAGTTGTGCTATATTCATGATTGGCGCTCCCGTTCCTACTAGTTCACCCACTTTGGGAAATATTTCAGATACTTCACCATCAGATTGTGCCAACAAACATGTTTCACTAATATAGGACTTCACCTCAGCCACAGCACCTTTCGCACGCTCAACTAAGGCTTGAGCTGCGAGTTTGTCTTCAGCATCCGCGCCATTCATTGCCATACTATACTGTGCATACGCCGCACGTTCGGTAGCCACAGCCGCATCACGTTGTGCAGTAACTTCGTCTAGCTTTTGCGTAGGTATAACCCCCTGACTGTGTAAGTTCTTGAGACGTTGATACGATTTCTCCGCAATCTCTACACCCGCTTTTGCCTTCTGCCACATCTCAAAGGCTGCCTGTATCTGTTCCGAACGAGCTCCTTTGTTTGCCTTAGCACTCTGAGCAGCTGCAGCAGCCTCGGCCGCACGCGCCTGTTCCATTTTAGCCATCACCTCAGGGGCTTCCAGAATTGCTAACGTATCGCCAGCTTTAACCTTACTACCCTCCTCCACTAAATAGCGCTGAATACGTCCTGGCACTTTACTCGAAACGCGGTATTCGGTTACCTCTGCCTGTCCCTGAATAAAGTCGCTCCGTTTACGGAGCATCAATAACCCTACAAGAATGACAACCGCAATTACTCCCAACAGCGTTAAAAACGCCAACAGCGTATCATTTACGCGTCTTACCGACTTCATGACTTATGAAGAATTTGAAAATTACGATAAAGAATTATAGCTCAACTCCTAATACACGCCGCAGATTTACATCCGAGAGTTGTACATCTATTTTAGCCTCTAAACGTGTAGAACGTGCTGAAAGCCAAGCAGTTTGCGCCTCAAGCATTTGAGACACTGTAATGACACCCTCTTGGAAGCCAAGCGTTGCGTAACGCAAATTTTCCTCTGCGCGTTCAAGGCTTCGTTCTGCCATCGCCAAACGTTTATTGGCTTCTCGGACTCCTGACACTGCCTGCGCGACTTGCATCTCTAATTTCTCACGTACATCACGGAACTTTTCCTCTTGTTCGTGGTACTCAGCCTTTGCCGCACGAACTTTGTAGGTGTTTTCGCGCCAGTTCCAGATGGGAACTGAAAGCGTTACCCCTACATTCCAGTTCCAATCAAACTGTTTCTGAAAGCCATTATACACAGACGGATTACTAACTAAAACATTCCCAACCAAAGCTATTTTAGGCATGTACTCCGAACGTGCGATCTTCACTTTTTCGCCATAGATCTTCACTCCCAGATCCAAGCACTTCAATTCGGGACGGTTGGCATATGCCTCATCAACAGACGTAGAACCGTCATAATTGTGCGGATGAAAGTCTTCTAATCCTTCATCGGCAAGCTTTATCGAAGAATCTAAAGGTAGCCCACATAACTGACACAAAAGCATGCGAGAAAGATGAAGCCCATCTTCCGCTTTCGCGAGGCTCATCTCAGCCTCGTTAACTTTTACACGTACAGAAAGCAAATCAGATTTTGTGGCAACCCCTTCAGCAACCATCTTATCAATATCGCTTTCTAGTTTTTTTAAGAGGTCTAGGTAACTGTTTGCCAAGGCTTTTTTATTCACCAACGATACTACTTGCCAATAAGCCTTATCCGTACTTACTACTACGTCGCGTCGCGTCGTTTCTGCCTGCAAACGCGCTAATTCCTCTGCCATGGCTGTAGCCTTGTTGTAGGCTACAATTTTGCCACCCATAAACAACGGCTGCGTTAACGTTAGCGCACCTACTGTTAAGTTATGAGTATCAAAAGAAAAATCATTTACAACGGTTTGACCTAAGCCGTTGAGACTCGAGCTCAGTGCACCCATCCCATCCGTTAATAATGACGTGATTAGTGGTGCTAGGGCAGGATTGGAAGCCAACAAACTAAGAAATGCCCGTTGCAAAGCAGGATTTTCCCGCGCTGACTGTGCGACTCTGTCGCCCATAGTTTGTAGGCGCGTTTTCTGCTCGTCACTGAGTAACTCTACATTCTTCCCGTTATAGATATATGCACCGCGTGCTGTTACCTTCGGCAGGTAATTCGTAAAGGCTACTTTGTGTTCATTCTTCGCCTTTTCAAGACGCGAATTCCCCATCTGCAAATCGTGGTTCTTCGCCAATGCCAACGCACGACAGCTATCCAAATTCAACACCTTTTGGGCAGATGCATCACCCACAATAAACCCAATCAACACTAACAACACCCATTTCTTCATCGCCGACTTTGATGATTATTGACAAGTCAAATTTACAAGACTTACAAAGATAGTGAGATTTCAAACTTTGTATTCTGTTTGCCGTTGTTTAGAAAATTCCTCTCTGCAAGACACCTTAGGTCTTATCAGCATAAGAGCATCAATTTTATCACTAGTAAAATGTGGATGAAAGATCAAAATATGCTGACAATCTCTAATGTAAAAGAGATATACGGAAGAAAGAGGAGAAATGTTTGCGCTGGGTCTAATTCTCGGGAATTAGCTGTAACCTCAATAAAAAATATCCCATGCACGCCATAAAGGACATTGCATGGGACACCTCTCACCTTCTCGGGTGGAAGAAGGGGCTCGAACCCTCGACCTTCGGAACCACAATCCGACGCTCTAACCAACTGAGCTACATCCACCGTCTAACACGGTACAAAAGTAGTACTTTTTCTAAAAATACAAACCTAGCAATGAGTCATATATCACCACTTTGCATAGGAGAACAGCTTATTACACTCACGTTGCTTACGAGTTTACAGCTCTCAATATTAAAGAGGCTAATACCACTCAGCGACGTACAGATAGAACCATTCTCTCGTCCTCATGAACATCTGAAAGTTGAAAGCATAACGCAGCATACCCGTAGCTAGAGTTACTGTACAACCTCAAGAGTTAACTCAAGGGAGGTGGGGCAAAACAACAAGAGCATTAAATTTTATACTGAGTCTCCTACACAAAGAAATATCAGATTTTTAATCATTGGTTATCAGTATTAAAATACTATGTGTAACTCTTAATTTTTTACTCTTTACCGTGTCAACACGGGGAAAATGGTGTCAGACATACCTTCATTTTCCTACATCCTCTTGTGGGATATCGTTTCGGAATAATTTTCAGATTACTCTGCCTCAAACAATGCAACACAGTTTGTAATGTAATTCATGGTCTTGCTTTCTTTACGTTCGTTTTTGGTATGCATATTTTATACTACGTTTGCTATAAACATTGGTCGCAAAGCGATAACACATTCATACTTTGAGTTAAAAATCGCCTCTCTATTCAACACTGTAAAGAACTTGATCTGGTTAATTTGTCAGCCTGCCAAACAATAATGAACGAAGTGCATACATTTAACCTCTTTGCTATGCAAGAGGCATTGCG
>CAUVMY010000070.1:0-6688 GCA_963552845.1 uncultured Bacteroidia bacterium | reverse complement strand
GTGCTGACAGTCACCTGCTCCGTATGCCGCTCGTTGGGCGTAGCCTCGTTGTACCACGTGAGGGTGTATGTCCCGATGATGGGGAGCTTGAGCGTTTCACCTGCTGCGCCCTGCCATTTCGTAATGAAGGGGCGAGAGCTCTCTAGT
This sequence comes from uncultured Bacteroidia bacterium, assembly GCA_963552845.1. Lineage (GTDB taxonomy): Bacteria > Bacteroidota > Bacteroidia > Bacteroidales > CAJPTX01 > Bacteroides_D. The sequence continues at coordinate 6,541 of CAUVMY010000070.1, read as the reverse complement.
GGAACATCTTGTGTTGCTTGTTGTGTCTGCCCGTTGCAGCCCAAGAGCATGAGGGCTATTAAAGCAATCCCTAAGAGTTTCGTTATTGTTTTCATCTGATTATGTGTCTCATTTTTAACCATATGCACCCCTAAAGTAATAAAAACGCACGAGAGGTATCCTACGAGTCTGTTTTCCTATTCTTATCTACTATCTCTCAGGCAATAATGCCAATATGGATAAAATCAATTTTAACCCACTGCAAAATAATCTACAAGGTGCAACTTATGCATTGGTTACGTTCCATATAAAGATTAGAACTTCTGCTCATTTCTTATTACGCGCTCTTTTGTCTTTGGAAACCATTTTCTATCCATGACTTCGCTATTTTAGGGGCATTAATGGTTTCACCGAATGCATATCTTTCTGAAGCTCATCAATTCGTTTAGTAGCGCTCTCGTCTCCACCCATACGCCTATTACGATACTGTCCTAAAAAATATTCTTTCTACTCTTTCTGGCTCGCCACAACAACATAAACACCATCAGTGGGCGTATCAAAAGTATAAGGGATTACATTTTCTAAGAAATCTTCTTCTCCATACGGTTCTATCATTTCTGTCGTTACAGTCTCCTGCTCCGTATGCCGCTCATTGGGCGTAGCCTCATTATACCACGTAAGGGTATAAGTACCAAGAATCGAAATATCCAGATCCTCCGCGTCTACCTCTTCCTTCCACTTCGCGATAAGGGGCGGTTCTCGGGTTGCCCGTCGCAGCCTCACAGGGCGAGGCTTACTAACAGCACTCCTAGTAGTTTCCAAAATGTTTTCATTGTTGCTATTTGTTTTTTATGGGTCAACAAAAAGGCTCATAAGGGCATTTTATTCCATATGAACCTTTTTCTTAAATCTAAAAAAACGGCACTTTTGCTAATCGTTGTATGGAACGTCTCGTTCTCCGTCAAGCTCCTCAGCGCTGGCTTCTAAATTATAGCCCGCATCTTTCCACGCCTTTACAAATGGAAGCTCACCTGCAGGACAATTGTGGAAAATACCAAGCAGTCCGTCCTCCTGAAACACATTGCCTATTTCCCAAGCATCGAGCGACTGCTTGAAAGCAGTGCAATCGCAAAACATCATGTTCATATTCTCTACCTTACTCACATCCCATGCATTTAGGGGTTGGTTGAACGAAGTGCATCCCTGAAACATAAACTCCATGGAGGTCACACGCCCCACATTCCACGATGCGATGGGCTGATTAAAGGAAGAGCAATGCACAAAGAGCTCGTTCATATTCGTTACAGCGCTTACATCCCACTTGTCTAAAGGTTGGTTAAACTGTTCGCAACCATAGAACAACCCGAACATATCCGATACCTTCCCTACATTCCAAGCATTTAAGGGTTGATTAAACGAACGGCAACCGCAAAACATACTGCACATATCGGTCACATGGCTTACATCCCAGTGCTCAAGAGGCGAGTTGAAGTTTGCGCAATCCATAAACATCTCTGCCAAATTCGTACACTGACTCAGGTTGGGCGAGTCAATATCCTTAGCGAATTGTAGGTTGAGACAACCTCTAAAGGCCATTTCTAAATCTTTCCACACCACGTCGCCAAACTGCTCTACGGTAAGAAGAGCTGATGCCGCCTCCTCAGACTCTCCAAAGTTCATTAATATACGCTCTACTCCCTCTGGACCAGCCTCAACAACATAGACGCCATCCGTGGGGGGAGTAAAGGTATAGGGGTTGCTGACGAAAGGACATACCTCGCCCATCTCCGTATTTACAGTCACCTGCTCCGTATGCCGTTCATCGGGGGTTGCTTCATTGTACCACGTCAGGGTATATGTCCCCACGATCGGGATGTAGAGAGTGCTCCCTGCCGCTCCTTGCCATTTCGTGATAAAGGGACGTGCCGTTGGCGTACTTTTACAGCCACATAGACCAAATACAACCAAGCCGAGTGCCACAATACCGAGCCATTTCCCTATTGTTTTCATCTGAAAAAAATTACTTCAACAAAAAACTACACCACCAAGGTAGTAAAAAGAGGAGTCTTAAAACGACAATTTGTTTCATGTTGCACAGACCTCCTGCACATCTAACAAATAAATCCTATTTCAGCCTACAAGACACTAGATATAAAAAAACGGACATTGCCGTTGAAGGCAATGTCCGTTAAAACTTTTTATCGCTAAAAACTAGTACTCTTTAGCTTTCAGTTCGCCACGAAGCACCATAAGAGCGTTCATTGACAGTGCCGCCATTTCGTCTTCGCCAGGGTAAACGGTAATGGGCGATATGAATGAAACCATCTTCTTTACATACTCCACCAAATACTTATTGTGCGCAATACCACCCGTTAGGATAATACCATCTACCTTGCCACAAAGCACAGCCGCCATCGCGCCAATCCATTTACCAATGTTGTAGCACATAGCATCTTGCACAAGCTTTGCTTTAGGATCGCCTTCGCGCGCAGCAGTTTCCAATGCTTGTGCATCATTATTGCCTGTATGCGCTACAAGCCCACCTTTGCCGCAAAGCATCTTCTTTACTTCGTCAATAGTGTACTTACCGCTGAAGCAAATATCGCGCAATGCACCTGAGGGCAACGAGCCTGCACGCTCTGGTGAGAACGGGCCATCGCCATCCAACGCATTGTTCACATCTACGACACGCCCCTTTTCATGAGCAGCCACTGAAATCCCGCCTCCCAAGTGCGCAATCACAAGGTTGAGATCTTCGTATTTCTTGCCTTTTTCCTTAGCAAAACGACGCGCTACTGCCTTCTGGTTGAGCGCATGGAAGATTGAAATACGCGGACAAGTCGGTAACCCCGAGATACGCGCTACATCGCTTAATTCGTCTACTACTACTGGGTCTGCAATAAAAGCCCGTGCCCCTTTGATGCCACTCGCAATTGAGTCGGCAAGCAACGCACCAAGGTTACTTGCATGTTCACGACAATCGGGCGATAGAAGATCTGCCTTCATATTCGCATTGACCTCATAAACCCCCGACTCAATGGGACGCAACAAACCACCACGTCCTACGATGGCTGCAAGCGACGCCACGTCGACACCAGCCTTCTGAAGCTCGCTCAAAATAAGCTCCTTACGAAACTCGAACTGCGATGCTACGCTGTGATACTTCGAGAGTTCTTCCGTACTATGACGAATGGTGGTGATGAAAACTTGCTTATCGCCCTCAAAAACGGCGATTTTGGTAGATGTGGAACCTGGGTTAATTGCCAGAATCTTCTCTGCACTCATTGAAATTTACTTCTCTTTCTTTATGTTTTCTTATCGTACTGCGTTTGCGGCGAGGGCTATCGAATACATCTTAGACTGTACACTATCGCCGCGCGATGTAAGGATACAGGGCACTTTAGCACCCATAACCATAGCGCCCAATTCTGCTTTCACAAACTTGGTACAGGTCTTGAAGAAGATATTACCGCTCTCAATGTTGGGGAATAGGAGGCAGTCAGCATCGCCTGCCACGTCTCCCGTGAGTTTCTTGATCTTAGCAGAAGCTGAGTCAATAGCTACGTCAAGTGCCAACGGACCATCTATCTTAGCCCCTGGAATCTGACCACGCTCGCACATCTTAGCAATGAGCGCCGCATCCACACATGCAGGCATACCTACCGACATTTGCTCAGTGGCTGCCAATAGTGCCACTTTGGGCTCATCTATACCTAAAGAGCGCGCAACTTGTATTAGGTACTGTACGATGGCGAGCTTTTGCTTAAAATCGGGTGCAGGAATGATGGCTACGTCGCCCAACACCAAAAGTTTATGGTAGGTAGGGACTTGCATTACGGTAACATGCGAGAGGACTGCCTTCGGAGGCAAAAGCCCCTTCTCTTTGTTAAGAATGCCGCGCATGTATTTATCCGTGGTCACGAGACCTTTCATAAGGAGGTCCCCCTCGCCCTCGTTGATCATATTCACCGCCTTAGCCACAGCCTTCGTATCTACTGTTTCTTGTACAATCTCGAAGCGATTGATATCTACTTTTAGCTCAGCGCATACCTTTTCAATCGTGGGTTTGTCTCCCACTAGTGTACCATCTACTATACCCAAATCTACTGCCTTAGATACCGCCTCAATGGTATGTGCATCGTTCGCATACGCTGCGACCAGACGCTTACGTGGTTTGCTGCGCAGGATATCGAACAAATCGTCTAATCTCGTGACTGCCATCTTTTCTCCGAATTTATAACGCTATGATTTGAACACTCTTAGCACACCCCTTGTGTGCAAAAATGCGCAACAAAGATAGGAATTTTAGGGAGGTAAGCCTATGATGTGCAAAATACGAATTACAAACTACTTAAGTAGGAAGTCGCCCCGCGATGAGGCTATTGCGCAAAGTCAGAGGACGGGAGCCAAAGAATACACACGCTAAGCGCGTAAAAACATACATTATGTGTTTATTATACTCACCACCGCCATACAGTGGGGGGATGCGCATTGCGATTATTTCATAGCTTGTCGTAATAATGTTATTTTTGTGTTGTCATTTTTGGTCAGTTTGTGGTTTGAAACTGTACTCAGAGATTTGGTGACTAGCGCTTTACGTCTTTATCGGGCGCATTCCCCTCTCAAATATTTAGCATATCGCCAAGAAATCTTGCCATTTTTGTGCAGCATTGTGCGATTATTATGTTTTCCTCATGTGGTCTGCTCCTACCTTCGTTCCACTGAGCACCTTGTGACGAGAATGGTCACTTTTTGATTAGAAAAACCTCAATTTCTTGAAATGGGGAGGGGTTAGTTAAAACGCAAATTCTGACGTCTTGACTCACGGTTAAGAATTAAAAGCGGTGCAAAATATATATTCGTTAGCCTAATGTGAAACGTTGGGCGGTATATGAGCGCTTGGCGTATCGAGATACGCACGGGGTTTTACCACCGTGCTAAAAAGACCCGCCCCGTTAAGGGGCTCAAATTGAACCCCGCCGAATGGCGGCGGTGAGTATTGTCAGCCCAATGTGAAACGTTGGGCGAATATCATGCAAAACATTAGATTGCAATGTGTTGCCCCTACAGGGCGCATCGGTCTTGGGGTATCGTAACCCAAGGCGTTGCCTTGGGCTAGATTTTGCTGCACTTTCAGTGCGAAAAACAAAGTCGCATTATAGATTCGCGCAAGCGGTGCGACTGTAGGGGCGAGGCACGCCTCGCCCGTTAAATGCGCCTACGGCGTATTATCGGTTAATATTTCATTTGCGTCGTATCATGAAATAATCTCACACAATGCGAATATACACGTCATGAGACGGACTCATTCGGCAATATCTCCTCAAAGGCATTTCCTTTGAAGGAGTGACAGAGGCGTATGTACTCCAAATACAACAGCAACTAAACAAGAGACCCAAGAAATCGCTAGGCTATTTGACTCCCAAGGAATATGCTTTTGCTAAATTTGGGATCGTAATTACGTAAATGCGACGGACTGCTGCATTTGTGACTTGAATTCAGCGGATGAGCACAAAGGAGGAATATTTTGATGGCGCACAGTAGTTAGCGATAAAAAGATTACCTTAGTGTAATGCTATTGTTAGAATGATGTATTTACCAGATGTTAGGTGTCGGGTGTCCTTGTATACGAAAAGCGATAATCAACTTTTACAGTACAGATGAAGCATAAATTCTTTTTAGGAGTAGTCGTCGTGCTCTCCTCAGTGTTCGTTAGCTGCAATAACAGCACGAATACGCAATCTCTACCTCTGGAACAAGTACCAAAAGAAGCACAGGAACAGCAAGTAGAGGAGAAAGTAGCAGAAGAAACCCCAGCGCCTGCTATGGGGTTCAGTGGGAGATTTGAAGGTACAATACCGAGCTCAAAAGGTGCTGTGCGTTATGTAGTAGTATTTGGGACAGATGGTAGTTGTACACTTACGCGCACTAGCTTGAAAGAGGGCAGCGAGCCAGAAACGATAACAGGGACGTTCGAGCTCAATACGAAGAATATGCCACGCCTCATTTGCAAGTTTGCGAACGAAGAGTCTATATCTTTCATACAAGAGACAGATGATGAGATTCTGCTTGAAGACGAGGAAGGCGATTATATTACGCACCGCGAAAGATATCTTCTGGGTCGCATGAATGAGCAGTAACCGTATTAGATACTTAAATGAGTGAACAATATCGCTCAAGAAATACAATCTAGCTCGAGATGCTGTCTTGGGCTAGCTTTTTTATTGAAGTGTTGCATTGGTGGGCTATCACTGGGCAGGGAAAACCCAATTACATTTTGTTGAGCATGGGTATTTTCGCGCCAATTGGCGTTACGATCGCATCAAAGCGCCGTTCATGCTAAAGACCAATTAGCGCTTTCCACGACAAGTAATCATTTAACGGGCTAGGCGTGACAAGCCCCTGCAAAAGACATTAATACGTGTAGCGGCGCGCCATGGCACGCCGTAATAAAACCCCACCGTATGGCGGAGGCGGGTATTTTCAGCCCAATGTGAAACGTTGGGTGGTATATGAGCGCTTGGCGTATCGAGATACGCACGGGGTTTTACCACCGTGCTAA
>CAUVMY010000069.1:0-6747 GCA_963552845.1 uncultured Bacteroidia bacterium | reverse complement strand
GAAGCCGAGGTTTACGCACTTTCTACTCTACTTACCATCGTTGTTTTCTGGGCGATTCTACGTTGGGAACAAAACACCTCTGATCTTCGCTGGATCTTGCTCATTGCCTACTTGGTAGGACTTTCTATCGGCGTACACTTACTGTGTTTGCTAGCCTTACCAACAGTAGTTTTGGTATACTATTTCGCTCAATACCGATTTACTTGGCGGAACTTCTTTGTGGCTATTCTCGCCTCGCTAGGAGTGCTTTTCTTCGTTCTCTATCTCTTCATGCCAGGCGTTTTGCTGCTTCTACAAGCCAGCGAACTACTCTTTGCCAATCTCCTTGGGTGTGCACACAACGTAGGCGTTGCTATAGGGCTTCTTGGCTTGTTTACTACATTGGGCTACCTGATTTACTTTACCTACCGCACAGGGCGTAGCAAGTGGCATGTAGGTATTCTTATGCTCGCATTGCTCCTCTTGGGTTACTCCTCGTACGCGCTCATAGTAATTCGTGCATCAGCCGCACCTCCCCTTAACCTCAATGCCCCAAACAATGTTTTTGCCCTTACCGACTACCTGAGCCGCGAACAGTACGGCAACCGCCCAATTTTCTACGGACAGTATTACTCCGCCCCCATTACGGATATCCAAGGACAAGAATCGTGGCAAACAGACTCAGTAGGCTACCGCCGAGCTTTTCACAAAAGGGTTTATCAGTACGACGCACGGTTTGAAACGCTATTCCCCCGCATGTATAGTAGTCTGAGCGAGCACCAATCGGCATACATCTTTTGGGGTAATGTACGAGGCACACCTCTCCCTGTTGCCAAGGAAAACGGGGAAATCTCTACTGCCATACGTCCCACTTTTGCCGAGAACTTGCGCTATGCCATAGCCTATCAATTTAACCACCAGTATTGGCGCTACTTCCTGTGGAACTTCGTGGGGCGACAAGATGATGTCCTGAACCAGAGTGGGAGCGCAATGCACGGAAACGTACTCAGCGGGTTCGATACCCTCGATGCTCTTTTTCTAGGTTCACAACGCGAACTCCCCAAGAGCCTACGCCACGCCACAGGTCGTGCCCCACTCTATTGTCTACCACTCCTCTTAGGCTTACTCGGCTTTGGCTTTCTCTTTTTCCGTAGCCCACGCTATACGCTAATACTTACCAGCCTCTTTTTCATGACGGGGTTAGCCATTGTATTCTACCTCAACCAAACGCCTTTGCAACCCCGCGAACGCGACTACACGTTCCTTGGCTCCTTCATGGTCTTTAGCATCTGGATTGGCTTCGGTGTCTTGGCTCTATACGAACTCCTACGCCGCGGCAAATTTGCCTACTACTTCCGCTGGAGTGTCCTTTTATGCGCCGAGGTTGTCCTCCTCATTTTCAGCACCAATTTTCGCTGGCACAACCGCCACCACCGCAATTTTGCACACGAACTGGCACTTAACTACCTAGAGCGACTCGAACCCAATGCAATCCTATTTACCGTGGGCGACAACGATACCTACCCACTCTGGTACATACAAGAAGTAGAAGGCATACGCCGCGATGTACGCGTCTGCAACCTAGAACTCCTCCCACTTGCGTGGTACATCAACCAGTTGCGTTGCAGCGCCTACGAATCTGCCCCACTACCCCTTTCGCCTCCCACAAAAGCTTGGCACAACACTGGCGCTGTACTTCTTGAGCTCTTGAAAAATAACCGCAACGAACGCCCCATTTATTTCAGTGCTGTGCCCAAAAACTACGTTGCAGGTATTGAGGAATATTTGCGTTACGAGGGCTTTGTATATAAGTTTGATACCCATCGCACTTCTGTTGATTCATTGGGACGTGTAGGCGCATTAGACCCCGAAATTCTTTACGATCGACTCATGCGACACGGGCATTTTGAAAGTCTGGAGAACCCTAAAATACTCGCAGACTACCACGTGCAACAAACGGTGCGCATTGCAGATATACGCGGCATGTTCACGCGTTTGGCAACAGCCCTCTGCGAAAAAGGCGACTCGCTACGCGCAAAAGAAGTCCTTGCACGAAGTTTACAAGTGCTTCGCGGCAATCGCTTTGCCTACGACGAGTACACTGTAGAACAGATTGAACTACTCTACACACTCGGAGAACAGAGCAAGGCGGACGAGTTGCTGGGCGAATTCTTGTATGAGCAACTCAACTTACTACGCTACTACCGCTCACAATGGACAGAAGGACTGTACCTACCAACATCGCCTTATTATTTACGTGCACGTAGATTGATAGAACGCCTTAGTTGTGTTGGCGAGCAATACGGCAACCACAACCTTCGTACTTTTGTGGCGCAAAGTAGAAGCGAATGGGAAGATGAGCAGTAATACGAAGCGAGGCTTGGTGATAAAGGGCGTAGGGAGTTCGTACGATGTACTGGGCGAAGACGGTACTCACTACGAATGTCGTTTACGCGGCAAACTGCGTTTATCGGGTTCACGGAGTACCAGCCCAATAGTTGTGGGCGATTGGGTTCAGTTTTCGTACGATACAACGAAGGGCGGAGTCATAGAAAGCATCGAAGAGCGTCGGAATTGCATTGTACGACGTTCGGTAAAACTCTCGGCGGCTATGCAAATTATAGCCGCAAACCTAGATCTTGCCATCTTAATGTACACTACGCACTACCCGCCTACCCCACTCGAGTTTGTCGACCGCTTCTTGGTCTCAGCACGTGCCTATGGAGTCCCGTCTTTGCTGGTACTCAATAAGTGCGATTTGCCCGAAGAATGCGAAGCGTGGGAAACGCTTGAAATGGAAAAAATCTATAGCGCTGCCGAAGTGGAGCTTTTACAGGTATCAACTACTACTGGCGAAGGACTAGAAGCTCTCCGCCAGCGCATTACAGGACAGGTAGTGCTTGTAGCAGGACAATCGGGAGTCGGGAAATCAAGTTTACTCAATACCCTAGATTCATCACTTTCGGCTCGCGTAGCACCTCTTTCCGAACAGCACGGACTCGGGGTACACACCACTACTTTTAGCGAGATGTACAAGCTCACTACTTTGCCCAACACATTTGTAATAGATACCCCTGGTATCAAAGGGTTCGGTGTCGTAGACTTTGAGAAAAGTGAAGTAGCGCATTTTTTCCCCGAAATCTTTGCACTCTCGCGTCATTGCAAATACTCAAACTGTTTGCACGAGACCGAACCAGACTGTGCAGTACGTGCAGCCTACGAAGCAGGAACTCTAGCTGAAAGCCGTTACCGTAGTTACCTCAGCATCCTGTACGAAGACAAAAGCTATCGGTAAGAGAAAAGGAACTTGCAAACGAAAGTATTAGGCGGCTAGGTACTTGTACGGAGTGAATATTCGACATGCCATTGTACACTGCCAATCGGTCATTGAGATAGCAACCTTTACCTAATGTTTAGTCTCTACCTCCACATCCCATTCTGTAAGCGCAAATGCCCTTATTGCGACTTCTATTCGCAAACCCTCCCCACGAATATAGAACAATATCTAACAGCACTACAGCAAGAACTCAATTTATATACCAACTATTTCCCAAAAGAAGTCGTCTCTATCTATTTTGGCGGAGGCACACCTTCCCTACTCAGCAGCAAGCAAATAGGAACACTTCTCGATACCATCGCACAATTGTACTCACTGAGTGCAGATTGTGAAATCACACTAGAGAGCAACCCAGAGCAAGCCTCCGAAGCCTATTACAACGCTTTACACTCCGTAGGTATCAACCGCTTAAGCATAGGCGTACAGTCACTCGATGACGCAATACTAAAATTCTTAGGTCGTAGGCACTCTGCTCGCGAAGCCCTTAATGCTCTGGAATATGCACAGAAGGCAGGATTTAAACGCCTCTCGGCAGATGTAATTTATGGCATACCCACACAAAGCCTCAAATCGCTTGAAAGCACATTGGGAACATTGGTAGGCATCGAACACATTTCAGCGTATCATCTAACCCTCGAGGCGGCTACAGTTTTTGGACGGATGCACGCACGTGGCAAGCTACAAGAGGTGGATGAGGAGACAAGCATCGCTCACTTCAAGCTCTGCGACGAACTATTGCAAATCGCAGGCTACGAACATTACGAGATCTCAAGCTTCGCACGTAATGCAGGATATTCGCAGCACAATTTAGGTTATTGGTTCTCTCGCCCCTACTTAGGGGTGGGGACAGCAGCACATTCGTACGATGGGAAACGACGTTGGTGGAATGTTAACAATGTGGAAAGTTACATCGCACAAGTAGATTCAAAGGCGTACTTCCCAAACCAAGAAACGCTTAGCGAAGAAGAGCGATGGGAAGAATGGCTTCTAACACGACTAAGAACTCGATGGGGGCTACGTCTTGCGGAGGGCGAGCAACATTTTGGTTTCGAACGTATGAACCGCTTAGCAATAAAAAGCCGCCCCCTGCTTCAAGCAAAAATACTGAAACAGGAGGCGGGACAGCTGTATCTACCTACAGAAAAGTTCTTAGTGGCAGATGAGATAATACGGGAACTGTGTTAACTATATGAAGGGAAGCGCCACGATACCTAATTCAATAGGATAAACGGTTGGTCCTTGTCCCGACTCAAAAAAGCCCCTAGGGTAAAAATTGGTATAAAGGCGTATAGGACCATACCCAATGCGTAGTGTAGCTGCGTAACTAAGGTCGTGCATGTTAAACGAATCGCTCTCGCTCATTTTACTACTCTTATCGTAAACAAGCGTCGTAGAACTGTACAAACGCAGATGTGCAATGCACCCTGTAGCAACGTAAAAACGTTTCCAGTAAGAGCTCCGAGTTTGGAACTCTAAAAGTAATGGTGCCGTAAGCGACCAACTAAAGAAACGGCTGGACTTAACGTTGTGTCCCTGATCCTGCAGTGTTGTATGGAAGATAATGTGGTCTGTCCCCGTACTCATGGTATTTTTTGCCTTGAAACGAAAATGGTTGAAATTTGTACCCAGCCCTACTACCAAACCTATGTGCTCTGACCTCAGGGGAATACTGTATTGCATAAAATTGATATTCCAGTTGATAGCAGACCCCATATTGATGCACATAGGTCTTTGTTCATCGATCAGATTAAAGCTTCCACTCGGCGAAAGAAACCAATTGAAACCTAACTCAATTCCCACCCAATGCCCAAGAAATTTATTGTTATTAGAGACTTTCACTAATTTCTTCTTTACGGCATTGAGACTCAAATTTACATCATCGTCATTGCTACGTTGCGAAACGCGACGCGCTTTTTTATACGACGAATCCGTTTGATAGCTATTCTCACCTACCCGTGTTGTATCAGGCACGGGCTTACCATTTTCAAAACGGTAAGAACGCCCATTGACGGAAATCTCGACGTTATTACCCGAGCGCGAAATAGTTTTTACCGTTTCTGCATCCACATCTCCCGTGCTATACGCCACGAAATTGGCATCCTTGACCGAATCACCGCTCGAGATCGTAATTACAGAATACTGTTTCGGCTCATGCCCTTTATATTGGATCTCTGTCTTAACCTTTCGTACTGCTTGACGCGCTTTCCGTTCCGCCGCTTCTACCTTTCGTTCCGTTTTTTGTACGCGTTTTATAGCACCCTCACTTCGTTTCAGTTTGTCTTCTGCAACTTGTAGGTTCGCAGACGCTGTTTTCAGTTTTGTCTCGCCGTAGTCAGTTACTAGATACTTCGGGAAGTTTATAGAATCTGGTATCTTCAGCGTCGTATCTGGGCGATTTGTATCGGGTGTAAACGTAAGATGGACTTGCTCTTCATCGGAGAAATCGTAAGTTTCAATCTTCTCCACTGCAATGTTAAGAGCCTTTTGTAGGTAGGCATCCAGACGATCAAAGGCTTCTTGGTACTCCTCGTCTGAAACGTCACGCGGCGTACGTTCTGTGTCATGAGACTGATGCTGGTAGGTTACTATTCTGTGCTTTTTACTCACTGTTTGTCCTAGGGCGGGGCTTAGACTTGGGGTGATAAATAGAAAAGCGAATAATGCGAAAATGTATGAGTATTTCATCATGTTTTCTGTTTTGTATTTGCCCGTAAGACGAACAAGTGCATGAAAAGTTACAAAGACTCAGAAGGGGAAGCATAACAGACAAACGGAGGAAACTACACAGATGACGCATTATAATTCACAGAGGGTAGCGAAAATCTGCAAAACATTGATAACCAGACGTACATTAGGAAATATGAAATCCCGTAAACGTACAATTCGCATTTTCCGCACTGAAAGTGCAGCACAATCTAGCCCAAGGTAAGCGCACAGTATGCGCGACACCTTGGGTAAATACCGCATATCCTCTGTATGCGCCCTGTAGGGGCAACACATTGAAATCTAATGCTTTGCATGATGTCACTCACATTTCGCAATAGCTCGACCGAACTCGGGCACTCTCTCGTATTTTATTACAGACTCTTATAATGCGTCACCCGTGGCATCGCCTGTTCTTTTTGAGAAGCATGATAACGATGAACGCATGTGAAGTCTTGGCGACGCACAACCCAGTATCGCCAGTGGTGTCACAGTCTTAAAATGTGCGTATCTATTAAAAGCAACCTCAATCGCCTAACCCGCTGAGCAAACAGACTATTGCACAACGAGAGCTTGTAAAGGTTCTACAGCCCACTCGCCAATATTCCGCGTCTTAGGGTCAAAGGTCACACCAATACAAACAAGCTTTTTGCCAGAAGCAAGATAACGATCTGCATAGCCGCGCTCCTCAATCTGTGCGAGAGCGTCTTCGGGTGTGCCAGCACCCT
>CAUVMY010000068.1:0-6769 GCA_963552845.1 uncultured Bacteroidia bacterium | reverse complement strand
GTTCTTTCATTTCGCCCAAAATAAGGAGACGTTTCTCTTGGGAGGGGATTGTCATAAAACTTTCAATCGCGAGTCGCATGCTTGTAGGGTTTGCATTGTAACAGTCTACGACTAGACGATTTCTTTCGCCTTGCTGTAGTTGCGACCTATTGAGCTTCGGAGTGTATTCGGCAATAGCTTGAATGGCTTCTGCTAGTGGAATATTGAAGTAGTAGCCTATGTGTAAGGCTGCAAGGATATTTATCGCGTTGAATGTACCTACTAATTGAGCTTTCCCATTGTATACTCGCTTATTGACTTCCAATGAATAGGCGAGCGTTCCATCTGCTTCGGTCTGCGTTTTCATTTTATAGGCTGCTAACGAATATGGAATAGCAAGACACCCCAAATGGAGACGCTGCGCTTCTGCCGCTATATACTCATCATCTTCTCGTACAAACGTTACCGCATCGCGCTGTTTCAAAAAATCAAAGAGTTCACTTTTGGTTTTAGCTACTCCGTCGATTGATCCAAATCCTTCGAGATGTGCAGCTCCGATAGAAGTAATAAGTCCATGTGTCGGTTCTGCAATTTCACATAATGCAGCGATTTCTCTAGGGTGGTTAGCGCCCATTTCTACAATCGCCAATTCACAGTCGGAAGGTATCGCTAAGAGGGTAAGCGGAACCCCCATATCGTTGTTAAAATTACCCTCTGTCGCAGTTACTTTATAGTGCGTTGCAAGTACCGTGCGAAGAAGTTCCTTTGTTGTAGTTTTACCATTCGTACCAGTAATAGCTAGCACTGGACAACGAAGCGTCTGCCTGTGTAGCCATGCCACTTCTGCAAGTGTACGTCGCACATCAGGCACTACGATGATATTGGATGTATTATTGAATTGCTCTCTATCGACGACAGCAAGAGCCGCACCTTTTGCTAAGACGGCTTCCGCAAATTGACCGCCATTGAAATGTTCGCCTGGAAGTCCAAAAAATATTGCACCTGACCGCACCTTACGGCTATCAGTAACAACTCCGCTTTGCCACCTATAGTGGGCATAAATTGTTTTAGCACTTTCACTCACTTGCATGGTTGCTCCCTCCACCTTTACAAAGGTAAGTAGAGATTTAGCAATCGCGGGAAGATATACTGTTACATGAACACACAAAAGAGGCGGCGATGTAGCTCCTCAAGCTTGTTACAGATTAGACAACACGCGTGCTGTTTGGTTCAAAAAATAAAGGGAGACTATGCAAGCCTCCCTTTGTTTTAGATTAAAAGAACTAACGTTCTATTTAACTCTTATCGTCTATCAACCTCAGCTGGTTCACCGACAGCATCCATAGCAAGGCGGAAACCTATATCACATGTAGAAGAGTTTTCGTCCAAGAAACGACGTGCACCAGGGCTCAACCAATAGGCACGATCTCGCCATCCGCCTCCCTTATAAACACGAGCTTGGTCGTTGATCTGTGTCGTCATCCCCACATGCTTGAGTTTACCTTCGTCTACCCCTTGGTAATACATATTGTTCGTGCTCTCCACTTGCCCTATCGTATTCCCCTCATTATACTGCATGGTAGACTCTTTATCTCCATCTCGGTAGTTGATGTAATATGCACGATCGTAGTTACGTCGCCCTGCAAAAGCGGTATCTAGGTGTTTCTGTATACGTCCGTACTGATCTACATTCTTGATTGTTGGACGATTGTTTGCACCCAGCTCCGTATCATAAGCTTCAAATACATTACCACGATAAGGACGCAACTCGTCTACATCTTCAGAAGAGAGAGGACGGTAAACGTCAAGCACCCACTCATTAACGTTACCTGCCATACAATAGAGACCGAAGTCGTTAGGCCAATAAGAATCAACGGGACGTGTAATATCTCCACGGTCGTTCAAATCACCCGCAGTTCCCATATAATCACCTTTCCCACGTACAAAGTTAGCCTGCATCTGCCCGAGTTCATTCTTAATGTTATTACGGTTACGAATATTGTGCCCGTTCCAAGGGTAGATTTTTCGTTCTGCAACATTCTCTTGTACCGTATTTCCTAGCAACCCAGTGGCAGCGTATTCCCATTCTGCTTCGGTGGGCAGCCGATATTCAGAGAACATGATCCCGTCTTCGATTGTAGCATTACGTCCTGTTTGGCTAGCTCCAGGCTGTTTGCTTGGTAATCCCTTGTGATTTGCAGGCGTATGACGACCTAGAAGATAAGCCTCTGTATCAAAATTATTTTCGGCCTGTTGCCCTTGCACATAGTCCGCGTCAATAGTCAAAATGCCGCGTTTGTCAAGCATCCACTCATTAACACGGTTTGTACGCCAGTGTGCATAATCAACAACTTGTCGCCACGAGACCCCTACAACAGGATGATCGTTGTAAGCAGGATGACGGAAATAGTTCCTCACAAACGGTTCATTGAATGCCATAGGCGAACGCCAAACGAGTGTATCAGGGAGTGCTTTGTCGTAAACATCAATCAATTTGTCTCCGTAAACGCGTCGTATCCAAAACAAGTATTCACGATACTCAACATTTGTACACTCAGTTTCATCGATATAGAAGGAAGAGACGGTCACACGACGTGGTACATTGTTCCAGTCATAGACCACATCTTGCTCTGTACGTCCCATAATGAAAGTACCGCCTTCAATGAACTTAAGCCCTGGGGCAGTTTCTGGTTTATATCCTTCGACAACCTCAAAGCCTCCATAGTTCTCGTCATTGTATTTCCATCCAGTGGCACGAGAAGCACCACTGCGGTGATTACTCTTACACGACGAGAGCAAAACAGCACTCAGTAGAACTAGAACAACTACTGGAAACCTTTTATCTAATCGCATTGCTCCTATCACTAGTTTTTCGAAACTCTTTCAGATGTGTTATAAAAATACGGACTTTCTCGTCAATTGTTGCACACGGCTTGTCAAAAAGTTTAACGTCTTCTGTTACGACGGCGCTGGGTCGCGCCTGTACGCTTGCGCGAGTACCTAGTCATATGAGTACGTTTCCTTTTATCAAACTGCGATGCTAAACGCGGTCTTTTACTCAACGGTATTTTCACTCCAAGGGTAATTTCGTGCACAGAAGCTTCCAGCCCGCGAAAACCTTGTGCTAAGAACCCCATATTATAAGCATAAGAGAGACTGTACATTTCGCCTGCATAACCGACAGAGGCGCTAATTGACTGTCTCGAGTATAAGATCGAGTTACGGTAATACAACGCCCCGAATACACCAATATACTCTACTCGCATTCCCCC
This sequence comes from uncultured Bacteroidia bacterium, assembly GCA_963552845.1. Classification (GTDB taxonomy): domain Bacteria; phylum Bacteroidota; class Bacteroidia; order Bacteroidales; family CAJPTX01; genus Bacteroides_D. The sequence continues at coordinate 3,518 of CAUVMY010000068.1, read as the reverse complement.
CATAAGCTCCAACCCACGAGCTCCGACTGTAGAACGATCAAAATCGCGCGACTGATAGCTCACATGTAGCATGGGAATCAGATAAAGAGGGGTTTTAAAACGATAAATCTCAAAGATATTATAGCGCATAGAGGCGTATGCAGAATACTTACGGGGTATCTTCAGATCCTTTGCAACACTACGGTTGTCAAAACGAGGTTCAGGGATGTGATGTATTGCTAAACCGAAGTCCCACATTTGGAATTCGCCCGATGCTCCAAAGCCGAAATCGTAAGTAAAACGGTGGCTGTTTTCGTAGTTAAGACGATTTTCTGGCGCAGTCGCTTCTGCACCAAGCATGTCTGGGAAGATGAGCTTATTGTAGTTTGCAGATTTCATTGCAGCACCAACCTGCACTCCTAGACGCAACCGAAAGTCGTAAGTCAGATCCACCATAAAAGAATAGTAAAGATCTAACGCCGTATGTTGTAGGACATTACTTCCTTGCACATCATTCATAATGCTAGCCCCGATGGCATGGTTATAGTAAATGCCAAAGGGGCGATCAAACGATACACCGTAAGTGTTGAAGGGAGAGCTAGCATTAAGCCACTGATTTCGATAAAATGCTCCGAAACGCATCATTCCAGCATTGCCAACCTGTGCAGGATTAATGAACACAGGTAGCTCAAATGGCTGAGAATAGGTAAACAACTGCGCAGCGGCATTGCTCAAAGCAAACCACAACAACGACACCAGAAGAGTACACCGAAATATCCTCACGCTAATTCTCTTATTAGAAAGACCTCAGATGGCTCGTAATTCTTACTCTTTTACGTTGTTTTTTGGAAAAGGTTAACGTTGCTGAGAAGGATTGTCTTCTTCACGATCCACAGACGTTGTGCGCTGCTTGCGTCGTATATACCACGCATCTGCAAGAAAAACACCTGCTACTACGCCAAAAAGAGTAGGCAAGACACGCTGGAAAGCAGTAAGCATAAATCCGCCATTGGCGATAGCATACACAAGAAAGAAAATAAGACCTCCAAGCAGCCCCCCGAGCCCCAATGTGAGCCAACGTTTCTGCATCACACACACCTTTCTTTAGACGGTAGCAAAAGTAACGATTTCTCTCTTAATGGTAACGATTACAAAATCATGAAATTGCCGAGCGTAGCTCTTTTCATTGTCTTGTTTTATTGCAACTCCAAAGGAGTAAATGCCGAAATCAAGAAATTGACGAAGTGTCATTTGTAAAAAGGGTAACGTGCCAACTATGTGATTGGAGATCGTAACAAAACAATTTAGATGTTAGGTAAATTTTGTGTCACACAAGACGAGATTGTATAATACTCTTGTAAATTTGTAGCTAAATGTACTGATATTATTATCTTCCCATCAGATGAAAAGACTTTACCATTTAACTCTTTTAGTGCTTTTATTTTCCGTACTTCGGGTTAGCGCACAGACATTACTCCCGTTACCACACAACATGGTAAACGACTCTGCGCATCTCTTTTCATCGGAGGAAAATACACGGATCGAACACTTGTTGCGTGCTTATCGCAATTCTACAACACGAGAAATCGTAATAGTGACCGTTAACAATTTCAAGGGCTACGATGCCAATTCTTTTGCCACAGAACTGGGAAATCAGTGGGGGATTGGGCAACGCGATGTAAATAACGGTATTATTGTTCTCCTACGCCCTGGCAGGATGCCCGCCATCCCACTATCTAGTTCGGTTGATGCCGAGTGGGAATCGGCGCGAAATGCATACTTTACAGAGGAGCATTCTTATTTCTTGTATTCCTTTCTAAACACCTTGTCGGATGACTCGATATATATGGAGTCAAAAATGACGCGCCCAGAAGGCGATTATGGTGAAGGCTATATTGCCACAGGACGCGGTATGGAGAGTGCACTTCCCGATGTTTTAGCTGCAAGGATAATGCGCAATGTGGTAGCACCATTCTTTGCAGCGCATCGGTATGCAGAGGGTACGGAAGCAGGACTTTATGCCATTTTTGAGTCTTTGGAAGGCGATGCTACTACTGTTAGTGAAGTACTCGGATACCAAGAACAAGGACAGGAGAATAAGGATTCAATACTTGAAACAGTACTCGCTCTGCTAATCTGCTATATCTTATTAAGCCTTATCTGGGCGTTTTTTTCTATTCTTTTCCAGTCTATCGGGCATGCCGTGCATTATTTTTCTTCCAAAGATTTACGTTCGCAGCACTCGTTTATTAGCTACTGGTGTCGTGAAAGTTGGCTAACGACAAAGCGGGTTTTGCGATGTCTTCCAAGCCATATGGCTATGTTGCTCCTATTCATCTTGTCCCATTTGAGTAGCGGTAGTAGTAATAGCTCCCATGGTAGCCGAAGGAGTTCTTTCAGCGGAGGAGGCGGCTCATTCGGAGGCGGAGGAGGAGGCTCTCGCTTTTAATCTGAACCGACTTCTTACATAGGAAGGAGTCAAAGAGCCAAAGCTTCTTCATAAAGAAGAAGCAACAAAAAGCCTTGGCGTATAGTAATGCATTCTCAATTGAAAAACTGAGAGTATCAGAGATTCTCGCTCTGTTCATTCGTGTTATTTGGGATAGGCGGCTGTGGTGGTACAGAGGCGTTTTGCGACGTTGTAGCAGTGCCTTTTTTGGGGATAGAGCGCTTTCTGAAATAATTTGTAAGCGAATTGATTACCGTGTCGATGAGGCGATTTATGCCACTTCTTGCAATGTCGCCTCCGATATTTCTCAATTCATTTTTTACGTTAAAACTAGTCATCGTTCTGTCTTTTTGCTTTCTTATAAGGGTAAAGTTACAAATAAGCATTGAATATAGAAGGAGGGATGCTGTTCTAAGGCTAAAAAATCTCATTGTTGGGTAGGTTACTCTAGCACTGCTGATTACTTTAGCCGCTCTTTCCCTAGACACTCACTTTTGCAACGATTGTATTAACGCCATTTTCATCTTTACACTCTTTTCGCCATTGAAATTCGTTAGAGTCAATATTTGAAAAAGTGCTAAGAAACTTTTTATCTTCGATCAGTACGCTTGCAATCTACGAGATTGGTAGTAAAACCAAAACTAGGTTCTGAACATCCCTAAAAAGACGGTCAATGCGGGCGTATGAAAATTAAATATGCGAGACATTGTATCAAACTCGCTGGGTATCAATGTTGCAAATGCTCCTCACACTTAGAGACAATAAACAAATCTTCTATCGCAGTACCAATGCGACGACATTCGGAAAACCTTTCTTTTTTCACAAACCAAATTCAAGTAATAAATGCAACGCTAGGAGAAAAATACACAAGTGCAAAAAAATCCAGAGGAAAAGAAGAAAACTTCTTCCTTCCCTCTGGCTGAGTTAAAAAGTGTATATCTTCGGCTTCCGTCCAAAAAAGCAAGAGATGGCACATTTAACCCTAGAACAAAGGTACGCAATTCAGTACTTACGAAGCGAAGGTCTCACGCAGAGTGCTATTGCAGAGAAAATTGGAAAAGATAAATCGGTTATCTCGCGAGAGATAAGA
>CAUVMY010000067.1:0-6805 GCA_963552845.1 uncultured Bacteroidia bacterium | reverse complement strand
AGGAGGCATGCCCGAATAATGCGCTACGACAAGGCGCTATGGTCGCAGATTACTGATTACTAATTATTAGCACAAAAAAATCTCCAAAATACTAGAGAAAAGCGATGTAAGTGTGAAATAAATGCGCTTGAAGATGGGCATAAAAATTAAAGAGGAGCTCCTCTACAAGAGATGGAGCTCCTCTTTCTGGCGTTTCGCACAAAAACCTCTGAACAAATTCAAAGAGATGAAATGAAAATCTTTTTAATTCGGTATTTTCAATTCTTGCATTGCTTCACCTACTACATAAGTGCTCCCGCCTATAAAGACGAGATCTTCGGGTGTGGCATCTTTCATTGCAGCACACAAGGCATCGGCTACTGTGGGATACGCAGTGCCCACGAGTTCCAAATCGGCTGCACGCATTTGCAGTTCTTCTACTTTAAGAGCTCTTGGTACGGCAGCCTGAGTGAAATAGTATTGCGCTTCTTTAGGGAGTTGAAGCAGTATACCTCTTATATCCTTGTCGCCCGTAAGTCCAATCACCATGCGTAGTTTCTCGAATTTCGTGTTGCGCAACTGTGCTGCGACAGATCGTATTCCCTCTACGTTGTGTCCTGTATCGCAAACTACACGAGGGTTGTCATTCAGCCATTGCCAACGTCCTAAGAGGTGTGTACGTTCTACTACGTGTCGTAAACCATCTTTTAACGCTTGGTCGTTAATTGCACAGCCATGAGCACGTAGTAAGTCGACAGCGCTCAATACTGTAGCTAGATTCCAAACTTGTACTGCCCCTAGGAGATCGGTATCGAAAATGACAGATTCCTTTTTGTATGCATGTTCGAAATGAAAATGCTGCAATTTTCCTTCGTCGCATGGTTTCTGTTCTACACATTTCCACGTATTGCTCGCAATGGTGAGCGTGGTATCTTGGTTTGCTGCAGCGTTAGTAAATACACCACGTACTGGTCCTCTTGCATCACCCACAATAACAGGGACTCCGAGTTTTACAATACCTGCTTTTTCCTTAGCAATCGCTTCAATGGTATTTCCGAGCAAATCGGTATGATCGAGGCTAACGTTTGTTACAATACTAAGTATAGGCTGTATGATGTTTGTAGAATCGAGGCGTCCGCCTAGTCCGACTTCGACGATAGCAATATCTATTGCTTCATCTGCAAAATAGCTAAATGCCATTGCAACAAACATTTCGAAGAAGGAAGGTTTAATTTCTTCGAAAATTTCTTTATGGCTTGCCACGTAATCTACGACATATTCCTCGCGGATCTTCTCTCCGTTCACCCGAATTCGTTCTCGAAAATCAATCAGGTGTGGCGAAGTACAGAGCCCAACTTTGTATCCTGCAGCCTGTAAAATACTCGCGAGAGCATGTGCAACACTACCCTTTCCATTTGTACCTCCTACGTGGACACACAAGTATGACTGATGTGGAGTCCCGTCGTACTGATCTAATGCCTCGCTAGTATCGAGGTTCGCCTTGTAGGCAGCTGCTCCTGTTCGTTGGAACATTGGGAGCGAAGCTTCGAGATATGCTATAGTTTCTTGGTAATTCATTCGAACTAAACGAATACGTAAGACAATGATTCTGCGGTGTCTACATTTGCTCGGGCGTTTCAATGCCCAATAGTAGGAGTCCGCTTCGAAGTACTTGTACGGTACTCTGTGTTAAAATGAGTCGCAATTTTTGCACATCCTTATTCTCTTCGCGTGCAATAGGACACTCATGATAGAACTGGTTGAAACGACAAGCCAAGTCATAAATATAATTTGCAACGATTGCAGGACTAAGTTTTGCAGCGGCCTCTTGTATCACTCGTTGGTATTCATGTAATGCAAGTATGAGTGTACGTTCGTAATGGTTGAGTTGCAGAGCTTGTGGATTAAATTGCTGTAAAGTAGCAACAACTTGTGCTTGTTTACGCAAAATGGAATAAGCTCGCGCAGATGTATACTGTAGAAATGGTCCTGTATTTCCGTTGAAATCTACAGATTCTTGTGGATTGAACATCATTCCTTTAGCAGGGTCGATTTTCAGCATATAATATTTTAATGCTCCAAGCGCGACTTCCCTGTAAATTTCTTTAGCGTCCTCAGCAGGTAGCTTTGCCGCTTTCCCTTGCTCCTGACCGATCTTAGTAGCTTCGTTGATAAGTTCCGCAATGAGATCGTCTGCATCTACCACTGTTCCTTCTCGTGATTTCATTTTTCCTTCGGGCAGCGTGATCATGCCATAACTGAGATGGAAAATGCGCTCACTCCAAGGATATCCTAATCTTGCAAGAAGTTTGCGTAGTACTTGGAAATGGTATTCTTGCTCGTTCCCAACCACGTAGACCATATCGTCAAGGTTGTATTCATTGAATCTTTCGACTGCAGTGCCCAGATCTTGTGTCATATAAACGGAGGTCCCGTCTGATCGTAGCAAGAGTTTTTCGTCTAATCCTTCATCGCGCAAATCTACCCAAACAGAACCATCCGAATGCTTCGTCAGAACGCCGCGTTGCAGCCCTTCTTCTACGATCTTTTTACCCAGAAGATAGGTTTGAGATTCGTAATAAATCTTGTCAAAGTGAATGCCGAGTGCCGTATATGTTTCAGCGAAGCCTTTATAGACCCATTCATTCATAGTAGTCCACAACGCACGAGTCTCTTTATCGCCCGCTTCCCATTTTCTCAACAATTCTTGTGCTTCGAGAAGTATGGGGGCTTGTTTTTTTGCTTCTTCTTCGGAATGTCCTTGTGCTTGCAAGGCTTTTACCTCTTCGCGGTAAGCTTTGTCGTAACGAACATAGTAATCGCCGACAAAGTGATCTCCTTTTTTCCCAGTGGAATTTGGTGTTTCACCATTTCCATAACGCAACCACGCGACCATAGATTTGCAAATATGGATTCCTCTGTCATTCACCAAATTTGCCATGACAACTTCTGTTCCCGTAGCTTCTAGTATCCTAGATACAGACCAACCGAGGAGGTTGTTGCGTATATGTCCTAAATGCAATGGTTTGTTTGTATTAGGCGAACTGTATTCGACCATTACTCTGCGTCCATTTTTGGACGTTTTGCCCCACGACGGATTATCGCGGATAGAAAGTAGACCTTTGCACAAGTAGTCGTCTTTCAATGAAAGATTCAAGAATCCTTTTACTACATTGAAACTCTGTACTTTGTCAGAATTTTCTACGAGCCAATTCCCGAGTTCTTCAGCGAGAACTTCGGGTTTTGAATGCGCCAATTTAATCCAAGGGAATACAACAAGTGTGTAGTCTCCCTCGAACTCTTCGCGTGTAGTCTGCAAAAGAAGCGGGGTTGTGTCGACTTGTACTCCGAAACGAGCACGTAATGCCTCTGCTACAACTGCACGAAGCTCTAACAACAAATCCATAGAACTGATGGAGAGATTAAAGATTTTAGATCTGCACTAATCTGCAAGACTTTTGCTCTATCTGCTGCTACTGCGCATTTGCTCCGCAGCAGTTCTTATATTTTTTCCCGCTGCCACAAGGACACGGATCGTTTCGTCCGACCTTTTGTTCGCGACGCACAGGTGTATGGTTTGCTTCTCTGTGTTGTAAAGCAGCGACTGCCTCTTGTGCAGCCCGTCGTGCTGCGTCCGAGTTTGCACCCCCTAAATCTTCGCGCGATGTATGTAGCCTCCGTTGATCACGCTGGTTTGTACGACGTGCTGGCGCTTCCGAAAGTTCTTTTGCTTCTTCAGTCTGCGGTAAATGTACTCTAAGAATGAGCCGTAAGACATCGCGGTTCAACTCTTGCATCATTTTTTCAAAAAGCGAGTAGCCTTCGAACTTATAGATAATAAGCGGATCTTTTTGTTCGTATGATGCATTCTGGACACTTTGCTTCAACTCGTCCATTGCCAGTAGGTGCTGCTGCCAATGTCGGTCGATCTCGTGCAAGATTACGGTTCGTGATATACCGCGTATCAGTTCCCTTCCTTGTGATGCAACTGCTCGTTTGAGATTTACTACGACGTGTATTTCCTGCTTTCCGTCTGAGAGGGGTACTACCACGTTTTCGTATCGTTCTCCGTGTTCTTGTACGACACTCTGGAAGACGGGATACGCTCTGGCAGACATGGTTGCCATACGCGATTTGTATCGTTCCCATACCATAGTCCGCAAGAGGTCATAGAGTTTTTCGGCATCAAGGCTAAAATATTGTTCCTGCGTGATAGTATTCTCCATTGCAAACTCACGCATCACAGCCATTGAGAATTCGGCATAGTCTTCTCCGCCAGCGTAGTTGTTAGCAATCTCCTCGCACACTCCTTGCACGATGTCGTACATATCCTCTTCTATTCGTTCTCCAAAGAGTGCATTACGTCGTCTTGTGTAGATACGCTCACGTTGCATATTCATAACGTCGTCGTACTCCAAGAGTCTCTTACGTATGCCAAAATTGTTTTGCTCGACTTTCTGTTGTGCTCGTTCTATTGATTTTGAGATTCGCGAATGCTGGATTGCTTCTCCCTCCTTGTGACCTAAGAAGTCCATAATTTTAGCCAACCTGTCAGATCCAAAGAGTCGCATGAGATTGTCTTCTAGGGATACGAAGAAGAGTGATGATCCTGGGTCTCCTTGTCGTCCAGAGCGTCCTCTCAACTGTCTGTCTACGCGACGCGATTCATGCCGTTCAGTCCCGATTATAGCAAGTCCGCCTGCTGCACGAACTTCAGGGCTTAGCTTAATATCCGTACCACGCCCTGCCATATTCGTAGCTATTGTGACAGTACCTTTTTGTCCTGCTTGCGCCACGATTTCCGCTTCCCGCTGATGCTGTTTAGCATTTAAGACATTGTGGGGAATTTTCTTGAACTTGAGCATACGGCTTAGCTGTTCGGATATCTCAACAGATGTAGTTCCTACGAGTACGGGCCTTCCGAGAGCCACAAGTTTTTCAATCTCTTCTATTACTGCGGCGAATTTTTCGCGTGTAGTTTTGTAGATGATATCAGGTTGGTCGTCGCGTTGTACGGGTTTATTAGTTGGAATTACGACAACGTCTAGTTTGTATATATCCCACAATTCTCCAGCCTCGGTTTCAGCGGTTCCTGTCATGCCAGAGAGTTTGTGGTACATACGGAAATAATTCTGCAATGTGACAGTTGCAAATGTTTGAGTAGCTGCTTCTACTTTCACTCTTTCTTTTGCTTCGATAGCTTGGTGCAAACCGTCAGAATAGCGCCGTCCTTCAAGTACACGCCCCGTTTGTTCGTCGACAATTTTTACCTGATTGTCTGCTATAACGTACTCTACGTCGCGTTCGAACATGGCGTATGCGCGTAGCAACTGTTGCACTGTGTGTAGGCGTTCTGCCTTTAGTGCGTATTGCCGCATTAGTTCTTCGTGTGCACGTGCCTTTTCGTCTCCTTCTAGCCCACTTTGTTCTAATTCTGCGACCTTGGTTGCTAAATCGGGGAGAATAAAGAAATCGGGGTCTGATACGGCTTTGGAGAGAACGTCGATCCCTTTGTCTGTAAGTTCTACAGCGTTTTGTTTTTCGTCAATTATGAAATACAACTCATCGGTGATGAGGTGCATATTTTTGTTGTTTTCCTGCATGTAGAAGTTTTCGGTCTTCTGACGTAAACTTTTCATGCCAGGTTCGCTTTCGAACTTTATAAAGGGTTTGTATTTGGGTAGACCTTTGTAGACACGCAGGAGTAGTTTCCCTGCTTCTTCGTTCTTATTTTCAGATGCCAATTTCTTGGCCTCTGCCAGAATACTCGTAACTAGCTTTTGTTGTGCAGAGACCAGCTGTTCTACTTGAGGTCTGAATTCTTCGAACATCTGGTCGTCGCCCTGCGGAGTGGGACCTGAGATAATTAGCGGCGTACGAGCGTCGTCAATGAGTACAGAGTCTACTTCGTCGACGATGGCATAATTATGCTTACGTTGTACTAGCCCTTGTGCATCAAAGACCATGTTATCCCGCAGGTAGTCGAAGCCAAATTCGTTGTTTGTACCAAACGTTATATCTGCTTGATAGGCTTTGCGACGCGCTTCGCTGCTTGGCTCGTGTAAATCGATACAATCAACACTCAATCCGTGGAATTGATAGAGAGGTCCCATCCACTCAGAGTCGCGTCGCGCTAGATAATCATTGACAGTTACTACGTGAACACCTCGCCCTGGCAGTGCGTTTAGAAAAACGGGAAGGGTGGCCACGAGGGTCTTTCCTTCTCCTGTTGACATCTCGGCGATTTTACCTTGATGCAGTACCAGACCTCCGATGAGCTGCACATCGTAGTGCACCATGTCCCATGTAATCTCGGTTCCTCCTGCACGCCAGTGATTTTGGTAGATTGCCTTATCGCCATCGATGCGTAGAAAATCTTTCCCGCTCCCTGCCAACTGTCGATCAAAGTCGGTTGCGGTCACAACGATTTCTTCATTCTGTGCAAAACGTCGTGCTGTTTCCCGTACGAGTGCAAAGACTTCTGGTAAAACTTCGTTCAGGACTTCTTCTACGAGATTCAATATTTCCTTTTCCAACTTATCTATTTGTTGGAAAATCTCTTCTCGTTGTTCCAACGAGAGTTCTTCTACGTCTAATCGGTCACGTAACTTTCTGATCTCTGCCTCCTGCGGGGCAAAGTGCTCGTGTATTCGCTTACGTATTTCTTGAACCGCAGTTCGCAACTCATCTGCCGATACTTCTTTATACCGTTTTCCTGCCTCATTTACAGCGTCAACGACGGGCAGTAAAGCCTTTAAATCTCGTTCCGATTTTGTACCGAAAAGAGCGGAAATCACACTCTTAATAACACTCATCCCCTGCTTGC
>CAUVMY010000066.1:0-6900 GCA_963552845.1 uncultured Bacteroidia bacterium | reverse complement strand
TGTATTTCACACCCGCTTGTATACCGCCCGAGCATGCTAATTCGTTGGCGTGAATCTTGGGGCGCATACCGTATTTTATCCCTTGCATCAGGATGCGTTCCGTCTCTTCTACGGTAAAGAACCCTGCGTCGCAGAACACATCTACAAAATCGGCTAAACCTTCTGAAGCCACCAAAGGGATCATCTCATTGATGATAAGATCTACGTATTCGCTTTGTCGTCCTTTGTATACTAGAGGAACTGCGTGCGCTCCCAAAAAATTGGCACGTACGGTAATAGGACTCGTTTCGCGTATTCGGCGTATCACACGGAGCATCTTCAGTTCATCTTCGGTGCTCAGACCGTAGCCACTCTTGATTTCTACTGCACCTGTACCGCAACGAATAATTTCGTTGATGCGCTCCATGGCACTCTCGTAGAGTTCTTCTTCCGAAGCAGCGTGCAGGCGTGCTGCCGAATTGTTGATTCCTCCGCCTCGCTTGGCAATCTCCTCGTAAGAGAGACCGCGTATCTTGTCGATGTATTCTATTTCACGGCTTCCCGCATAAACGAGGTGTGTATGGCTATCGCAAAAAGAGGGGAAGAGCATGCCCCCTTTGGCATCTATACGCGTATCTATACCTGCTTGTGGAGCATCCTCTTTCTTGCCCCACTGCTTAATTTTTCCATCTTCAACCAACAGGTAGGCATTCTCTACGCAATCCATTTTTTGCATGTCTGCGCCCGCTACCCACTTACGTGGTTCGCCACTCTCTACCTGTATAAGCTTTGCTATATTTTCGACTAACAGTGTACTCATCCTGCTACTTTATTTGTTACTCAAAGGTAGAGAAAAGCTAAGAGTTGCCCTAGTTAGGAAAGAAATAAAATCAGCATAGCTCTGCTGCGCGAAATGAGCTTTGTCCAAAAATACGCTATACTCTCTCTGGACGAAATAACCTGTCTCTCCCCATTAGCGATTTCCGCTGCGTTGTACCACCCACTCCTTTATATTGCGTTTCTCCTCGTCGAAGCTTGCGCCAACTAAGATAAGTTCTTTGCCAGTTGCCTCGTATTTTGTAGCATAGCCCTTGTCGCGGATCTGTTGTAGTGCCTCTTCGGCACTACCTGCACTCCAAAGTTTGAACTTGAATACGTAAATGAACTTAGGAGTTACCACGACGCAATCCGCCCTCCCTGTTGTGCTTTGTACCTCTGTTTGGGTAAATAGCCCCATCAGGGCAAAAACGAGGTAAACAGCTATTTGGTAGTCGCGCTCGCGGAGCTCTATATCGTCCCTAGGCGCAGTGTCGTATGGGATGCTAGCAAGCAGAGCGCGTAGCTTGACCATAAACGCATCTACATCGCCGCAGCGGACAGCATCTAGGAAGTCGTTAACCGAAAAACCAAGTCCGAGATAACCTGGCGCATAGCTCGCCAATAGGTTTTCGAAGAAGCCATAGCGAACTTCATTGTTCGGGAAACCGAGACGATAGACCCGCGTTTCGGGATCGTATCCTTTAATGGTAAGATATCCTGTATGAAAGAGTATGGGGAGAGGGTCTAATACGTCAGCACGATAGGAATCGAAGCGCGAAGCATTGAGGCGTACTTTGCCCTCTAGGTCTGGGATATAAAATTGTGCCTTCTTGAGGTAATCTACCAAAAACGAAGATGTCCCAGTTGCAAACCAATAGGCTGCTATGGCTTGGGATGCGAAGACATTCAACAGGCTGAACGGGTTGTAAACATTTTCCCCCTTTGCGGCAAAGAGATAGCCATCATATTCTTTTTTTAGAAGCCCTAGCGTATCTTCGCGACTCATTGCAAGTTGAGTACTCAATGCATCAATGTACATTGTAAAATTTTCTTCCAATTCTGTCTCTGTAATACCACAGATCCCTGAAAAAGTGGGTATCAGGCTCAGATCTCGTAAGTTATTTAATCCGCTAAAAACACTCACCTTGTTAAACTTCGTAATACCCGTTAAAAATGCAAAGCGTAGGTATTGATCGCTACTCTTTATCACAGAGAATACCCCTTTAAGCATGCCGCGGTATATTGTATTGAGTTCCTCCTTTCCCAAAGTTTCGTAGAGCGGCTTGTCGTACTCATCTACCAATACAACCACTTGCTTTTGTTCTTTTTTATAGGCGCGCTCGATGATTCCCTTAAAACGACTCGGATAGGTTTGCTCTGCTTCGTTTTTACCATAAAGCGCTTCCCAAGCAGTAAGGTGAGTGTTCAATATATTATCTAAATCGGACTCATTTCGGTAATACTCTGTGTTGAGATCGAGGTATAACACAGGATATTCTTGCCACGCCTCTCTATTTTCCTGTTTGGCAAGCTCTTCTTCTACTTTTTCTATATACAACCCCTTAAAAAGCTCTTTTTGACCACGAAAATAGGCGGAAAGCGTGGAGAGGAAGAGGCTCTTCCCGAAACGACGCGGACGGCTCAAAAAGTACACTTGTCCCTTTAGAAGCTGCACTATATACTGGGTCTTATCAACATAGCTGTAGCCCCCAGTGATCATCTTTTCAAAGTTCTGTACGCCGATGGGTAGTTTTCGTTCTGTCATTGTGCTACCGATTGTGTAGCACTAAGGTACGAAGATTAAAGCCAAAAGAGGAAAATTATGTGCTTACCGTAGGGCGGTGCGCTGTTTGCCTGAATTATTGTTCTCTAAAATCTTTTCTCTTTCATAAAAAAAACGACCTTAGATACAGAAAACAAATAATTTAGAGAAGCAAATGAGACAAATTTGTTTACTGGTTCTATTGCTGTGTGCGGGAGTACAACTCTTTGCGCAAGAGCCGATTCGTTTCGGCGACCGAGAGGTTTACCTCGAAGCGAATGTGCGAAGTTCGGTGCGTGGGCGCAAAACCTCGAGTCTTGAGCTCGGCGTGCCTGTGGGCGACAAACTCAATGTGTTGGTGCAGTTCGAGGCTACGTCTCTTGCCCTCGACGTACTACAGGGGCGTGGCATCGAATTGGGCGATTACCTTGGTAGTAATGCTTACTATGCGCGCATAGCCCCTGGTAGCCGCCCGAGCGATTTTGTGGGCATGGGTTTGCGTTTCATCGTACCGATTCGTGCAGAATGGAAAGTTGTGAATAGCCTTTTGCAACACGACATCCCCGAATGGGCACAAGCGGGCGATAAATTGCGCATGACGCTGTCGTGGTTTCCCACGCTGACAGGAGAAAAGGTAAAGAGCCTGTTAGCCGTAAAAGAGATTCGTTATACAGCTTTTTCCGATGCATTGCATAGTGCAGAGGTAGAAGCTACGTATGAACAGTTATTGGCGCTTGCTGCTGAGGAATTTGTAGCATTTCTTCGTTGGATAGATCCGCCTAAGGAGTTACAGAATCGCGAGGGTGCGCGCCTTAGTGGGGCTGCAACATTGCGTATACCCGCCATGCTGGGCGGTCGTAACCTAACAGGACGCGGGGTTCGCATTGGAATTTGGGATGGAAATGTGTTAGAGCATGTAGACTACGGTAATCGGACGCACTGCGAGGAGGCAGAGTATCTGGTGGCAGCTACGCAGGCACATGGTATGCACACCACGGGAACTATAATTGGAGCAGGACTCCTCGACGAACGTGCACGTGGCATGGCGCCTGAAGTTGAGATCTGGACGTGGAACTTCAACAGACACTCCAATGGCAAATCAGTTGCCCTCGAGATGTTGGAAACCTACGAGGAACACCAAATATCGCTTACTTCCAACTCGTATGGTTATCAGGTAAGCCGTTTGTGTGGGCAAGAGGCACGATTCAATTACACCTATTTCGGATATCAGGGTATAGATTTTTTGGCTTCCTACATTCCCACATTAACGCATGTGTTTTCCGCAGGGAACGATCAAGGGGCGTGTGGAAGACCCTTTAGCCATGCTTCCAACTATGCTAAGAATATCATAAGTGTAGCTGCGGTCAATCAATATGGCGCTATGACCGATTTCTCTAGCTTTGGCCCGTTGCTAGATGGACGTATGTTCCCAATTATCAGTGCGCGCGGAGAACAAGTATACTCCACGGTTAATAATCAGAGCTATAGGGCAGAAGATGGTACTTCGATGTCTTGTCCGATGGTAACAGGGCATTTGGCGCTTCTCACGCAACGTTGGATGCAACTTCACGGTGGCGCAATACCCTATAACTACTACTTGAAGGCTTTGGTTGCGAATACGGCGCGCGACGCAGGAGTAGAAGGGCCAGACTACAAGTTTGGCTTTGGTATTCTGGATGCAGAGGCTGCTGTAACGGCTATGGAGAAGAGCTGGCACGCACTGGGCGAATTGCCACAGGGAGGCGATGCAAAGACCTATAAGTTGGATGTTCCCGCAGGTACGGGAGAACTACGCGTGATGCTCTGCTTGAATGACCCGATGGTCAATAAGGAGTATGCTACGGGGGAATGTCCGCTCGTGAATGACCTCGATCTAGTTGTGGCGCAAGGCGCTACAAAGTATTTCCCCTTCACACTCGATCCCAAGCAACCTACTGCGCCTGCTGTTGCCGACAAGAAGAACGAGGTAGACAACATCGAGCAAGTAGTGATAAAGAATCCTGTGGCAGGGACTTACACAGTGACGGTAGGCGGTACTGTCCATCAAGGTAAAAAACAACCCTTCGCTGTTGTTTGGTATCTCGATGAACAGATACCAACACTCGCCTGCCCCGCAGTAGGTGATGTTTATGCGCCCGACGAATCGGTTTATTTGCGTGCGGAGCATTTAACGGGCAATGTACATGTAGAACTTTCTACCGATGCAGGTGCTACTTTCCGCGATTTGGGCAGTTATCCTGCCTGTTCGAGTTTCAAACTTCCGTCAGATGTAGCGCTTACTGACAAAGCTTTGGTGCGTTTAACGGATGCAAACGGCGTGATGCTCCGTATGCAGGGCTATTTTACTATTATGCCTCAGGTGCAAAACCTAGTACTCGAAGATGCTGCATGTTCTTCTGAGGGGTGGAAATTAAGTTGGGATGCCGCAACGGGTGCTGAGAAATACGAAATACTCCGTGGTAATGTGGCAGCAGGGCAATATGAAAAATTGGCAGAAGTAAATGCTCCCACTACAGAGTATTCGCTCAGCGCAGATCAGATTACAACAGGTCGCAATGTGTATGCCGTGCGTGCCATAAGCGCCACAGGGCTTGCAGGGCGTCGCAGTACGGGCGTACTTTCTATGAAACCGCATGCTCTCGTCCTTAAGAGTGCGGATCTTCCCTATCTCGAATCGTTCGAAGGGTGGCCGCTGCACAATGCCAGTGTGAGCCGCGGGCGCAACTTAAAATTTGAGGCGCAAGAAGCACCTGCTGTGATGGGACTTCCGAAAGGGGCTCAGATGATGATTTGGGTAGCCTCTACAAGCGCACATGCTTGGCAAGATCCCTTCAAGAACTTTGCAAGAAATATTGGCGCGCTGAACGTATGCAACCTAGACCTAACGGGCATTGCCAAAGGTACAGAGTTAGAATTGGTGGCATACATCTACATGAAAAAGCCAACTATGCGTGGAGGCTCTTTACTGCGTCTGTTGGTGAATGACGAGGAACAAACTGATACGCAGGGACGCGGACAAATAGTAGGAGACGGAGAAGAGCACCGAGTGGCGTGGGATCTGACACGCTTTGCAGGCGAGAATATCTCACTTCGTTTTGAAACGGCGTTGCGCACCAAAAATGATGCGACGATTCTTTCCTACTATCAGATAATTGAAAAGACAAAGTACCCCGATATTGGACTGGCTTGGGTGAATGATCCCGAGATAGAGGCGAAGGTGAATATGCAGGAGGAAAATATTCGCTTCAAGGTACGCAACAACTCGTCGCAGGAATTGCACAATGTGCCCGTTACAGTCCTCGTAGATGGTACACTTGCCTACTCCGAGACGCTTGAAATGCTCAAGCCGTTTGAAGATAGGGTGCTCACTTGTACGCACAATTTTGCAAGCGCCGATGCGCACCGATACAAGGTTGAAATTCGTGTAGATGTAGAAGGCGATTTGCATGCCGATGACAATGCTGCCTCCTTCGAGGTTTACAACATAGGCGATGTAGTAGCTATGCCCGAACTCACGTACACTGAAGTTAATAATTCTGTAGTGTCAGTAGTTCCCTACAAATCCGTTTCGGTCAGTGGTGCACGTACTTTTGTAGATGGTCGTGGTGCGCTTGCTCCCTACAACCGAGATGAAGAAGCTGTATTGCAGATTCTCCCCTCAAGGCCGAATGCTACAGTACAGGTCTCCTTCTCGGAATACGACTTTGCTGCGGGCGATACTCTAGCCATTTTTACGGGCAATGTGCCTTCCGATTTGCATGTTTCCTTCAAGGAAGCTAGTGCCTATTTAACAGGCAAAATGAATACGTCGCATACGTTCATTTCTGAGGCAGATAACGGGGGACTTACCTTCTTTCTCATGGGCTCGAACCGTGAACCCGCCGCTGGTTGGATAGCAGAAGTGCGCGAAGTGCCTCTTGTAAACCAGTGGAAGCTTTCGGCGTTAACTCTGACCGACGTGAAGGATGAGAATCATAAACAAATCCATGCTCAAATTGAGAATTTGCTTCCGACGTTCTTCTACAACGTAGGCTTGATGGTTACCCTCAACGGGAGTACGGAACGCGTGGAGATCCCCACATTAGTGAGTGGAGCGAACGATTTTGTACTCCCTCAGACGTTGGATGTTACCGCGCCGAGCCGCATAACCCTGGCTTGCTCCTTGGCAAAGGATGGTGATATGAGCGACAATCGGCAAGAACTGACCCTAGTTAATGACCCGATATGGCACGACGGCACGATAAAGAAGGAACGAGAACTATACATCCGTACCATTGCAGCAAAAGGGAGTAACGACTTGACGGTAGAGGCATCGAAACAGCTGATATATAAAATACAGC
>CAUVMY010000065.1:0-6931 GCA_963552845.1 uncultured Bacteroidia bacterium | reverse complement strand
GATTCTGGCGGGGAGCTTCGGACCTACTAATGGCGCATCATTTGTGGAGATTTGCCAAGTGAAAAGTATCTTGGAAACGGTTGCAAAGTAGGATGAGTATCGTTGCGCTAGATGGCTTACATGTTGGCGAACTGGAGGTACGACGTACCAAAACTCCAGTGGAGTTACTCGATATCGTAGAACTTTACGTGAATGCCTTCCCATTCTCTGAACGACGGACGGTCGAGAGCATGTCGCAATCGCTCGCATCGGAGCGGGTTTACTTTTATCGAGTTTTCTTGAAAACTCGGTGTGTTGCGATGATGCATTTTTGGGTTCTGGATGATGTGGTTTATGGCGAGCATTTCGCTATAGAGCCGAATTTGCGTAATCAGGGTTATGGAAGACAGTTGATGCGCATGATATTGGCAAACTTGGAGAAACCTTTCCTTGTTGAGGTAGAACCGCCTGAGAACGATTTGAGTGCA
Source organism: uncultured Bacteroidia bacterium (assembly GCA_963552845.1). Lineage (GTDB taxonomy): Bacteria > Bacteroidota > Bacteroidia > Bacteroidales > CAJPTX01 > Bacteroides_D. The sequence goes on along the minus strand of CAUVMY010000065.1, from coordinate 6,464 downwards.
CGTCGTTTGAAGTTTTATGAACGTGAGGGGCTTTTTGTCGTAAAGAAGGACTATTTACAACCTCCTTATCAGGTCTCGCTTCCAGAATTGCCTTTGTATCTGATGTCGAATGACCCGAACCTACCCCCTCAAATTATAGCACACGCCATAGAAGAGTTGCGAGAGCTTGTCTATCATTGCGACCGAATCCCCAAGAAGTGGTACTAATCTCTGATGGAAGCCTTAGTAGAGGTACGTGACGTGTATAAGCGCTACGAACAGCTAGAGGTTCTTCGCGCCGTATCCTTATCTATTTCTGCCTCGAGTGTCACTACTATTGTGGGTGCCTCTGGGGCAGGGAAAACGACGTTACTACAAGTACTAGGGACAATGCTTCGTCCAGATTCGGGGCAAGTGTTTATTGGCGGTACGGAAGTCTTTTCGCTTCGTGGAAATCAGTTAGCACATTTCAGAAATCAAGAGATAGGGTTTGTTTTTCAATTTCACCATCTTCTCCCCGAGTTCTCTGCGCTAGAGAACGTTTGCATCCCTGCTCTCATTCAGGGATTGAGTTACGGCAGAGTTCGTCAGCGTGCTGCTGATCTTCTTGCCTTTCTTGGGTTAAGTGAGCGCTTGCATCATAAACCGCACCAACTCTCGGGAGGCGAACAGCAACGGGTGGCTGTGGCACGTGCGCTTATCAACAATCCGAAACTTGTACTTGCAGACGAACCCTCTGGAAACCTAGATACTGGCAATAAGGAGGAACTTCATGCTCTCTTTTTTCGCCTCCGAGATGAGTTTCATCAGACCTTCGTAATCGTAACACATGATCCGTTACTCGCTGAGCAGTCAGACCAGATTGTGCGTATGGCAGACGGTTCTATTATCGCTTAATAGATGCCGCGAGGGTGTGACTATTTTCGCTTTAAGCAGTTTGTTGTGCATCAGCAGCGCGATGTAATGCGGGTAAATACCGATGGGGTGCTGCTCGGTGCGTGGACTCCCGCGCCAGCAGGACATAGAATTCTAGAAGTGGGGACGGGAACAGGGGTTGTGTCGCTCCAGTTATTGCAGCGAGGGGCACGACAAGTAGATGCTATAGACATTGACCAGCAGGCGTGCGAACAAGCACGAGAGAATGCCGATTTATCCCCGTGGGCTGCTCAGATGCAGGTAGTGCAAAATTCGTTTCAGGAGTATGCTGAGCAATGTGAAACGATGTATGATCTTGTTGTAAGCAATCCTCCTTACTACGTAGGAGCGCTCCCTTCGCCCAATGAACGGCGTAACGTAATGCGTCATGCAGATACACTTCCTCTGGAGGATCTCCTTGCTGGATTAGCGCTTTGTCTTGCACCAACGGGGCGTTTTGTTGCAATTTTCCCCATAGCCGAAGGAAGTCAGTTTATTGCACTGGCGGCTAAAGCGGGACTTTATTGTAGGCAACAAGTACAGGTAGCTGATCAGCCAATGAATCGAACGAAGCGTGTGCTGTGCGAATTTACCTACGAACAGTGCACTCCTCAACTTTCCGAACTTTTTTTTCGTGATGCGAATGGCGAGTTCTCGCAAGAGTATCGAGCCCTGACCAAAGCCTTTTATTTAGGCTTCTGATTTACACGAAGACGAGCGTTGCTTTCGTGAATGTGCTACCTTTGTATACACTTTTAGCAGAGTATAAGAGTTATTACTGTGTAACAAGTACAGGTTAGCAAAACAGATCATGAATTACAAAAAAATCTCCTTAGTGCCTTTATTGTGTATGACGGCAATGCTCGTCTTTTTAAGTTCAGTACGAGCGGATGAGAATACCGTTTCGGTTACAATTACAAAACCAGAACACGGGGCGCTTGAGTTACGCGCCGTGACGCTTGATAATGATGGCTATGTCACCGACATAAAAGCCACCCCCCTCGTGCTCCCACACGCGATGAAAAAAGATGTAGAAACGTGTGCTGTTATCTGTTTACCAGAAAAAGGATACGTAACAGAAAAAATGACCTACAGTCTTACCAAAAAGGATGGGACAAAAGAAGACCTTGAGGCTAGCATTAAAGAGAGAAAAGACAACTCGGGAAATGTGGTTTACCGTTTCGCACTATTAAGATTTAAGGCAGATTCTCCCGTTACTTCGTGTGTAATAAAAGCACAAAATAAGTTGAATGCTGCACAGATTACATTCAAAGAACCCAGCGTAGACGACGGGACACTTGAGGTGTCCTATATGTGGAATGGGGAAGAACAAAAGGTTAAATCAAAAGATGTGGCTCCGCTTGATACAGATTTAGTGCTCTTATTAACCTCCAAAGCCCCCAAGCGTCGCCCTAATGTCTCTTATAAGGAAGTGGGGACAGAGAATATTAAGCCTTTAGAGATAAAATATTATTCAGAGCTCAAGGTTTGGCGTGGGGTACTTCGTATCCAAAGAGCTACGGAAATTATAGTGACGTATGGTCCTGATGATCTCATGGTTACTTTCGTATCGCCCACTGCAGACAAAGGTTCACTTGATATTACTTACCAGAAAGATGGGGAAGAGAAGCGTCTTATCACTTCTGGGAAAGTGCTGCGTGGCACAGAATTAACCTTGAAACTGACACGCAAAAAGGAATCGTTTGAACTAAAGGTAAACTACAAGGGCGAGGACGGGAAACTTACACCAGTGGAGTTGTCTGAGCAGGCAGATAAGTCTTTTGTAGGTAAAGTTGTAGTAAATAGCGCAATACAGATTTTTACGAGCTTTGAAGATACCAATACTGCAGTTGCAGAACGTGTTTGGGAGGGTATAGAGATTTATCCGAATCCTTTTTCCTCTGTATTAACAATTAAGAACGAGACAGCTCTGAGAGGGCGTTACGAACTTGTTACCCTACAAGGTCAAACGGTGAGAGCTGGAGAAATTCAGTCCTCAGAACTCTCAATTGATACAGAAGAATTGCCTCTGGGTATTTACTTTGCTCGTTTAGCGGCGGCAAGCGGCGAAATCCGTATTGTAAGGCTCGTAAAATACTAGTCTCACAATATATTTTGTAACTTGCAGACAGAAATACTGACGGAGCGGTAAGCTCCTCTAAAAACTTAGGACAATGGTTAAGGATTTGGATAAGTTGTTCTCGTCGAGTGCTAAGCGGATGCGTCGTTCCGCAATCCGTGAGTTGTTAAAGTTGACTCAGAAACCCGATATCATCTCTTTCGCAGGTGGTTTACCTGCTCCAGAGAGCTTCCCTGTGGAAGAACTCAAGGGAATTATCTCCGAAATGTTGGAGAAAGAAGGGCGGATGGCTTTGCAATATGGAGCTACTGAGGGTGACCAACTCCTTCGCGAGCTCTTGGTGGAGCGTTACCGCAAGCAAGGGTTGAAACTCGGGCTCGAGAACCTGATTATTACAACGGCATCGCAACAAGCACTGGATCTGTTACCCAAAATCTTCGTGGACAAGGGCGATAAGGTAATTTGTGGGCTACCGTCTTACTTAGGAGCGCTCCAAGCATTTGTGAACTACGGGGCAGATCTCGTTGGAATTCCGTTAGACGATAAGGGGATGCGTGCCGATCTCTTAGACAAGAAGCTCGCTGAGTTACAGAAGGCGGGGACGATGCCAAAGTTTATCTACTGCATTCCAGATTTCCAGAACCCAGCAGGTATTACAATGCCTGAGGAGCGTCGTAAAGAGATTATTGCTGTTGCACAGAAGTACGATGTACTAATCCTTGAGGATAGCCCTTATCGCGAAATCCGTTTTGCGGGTAAGTCACAGCCTACCATTTACCAATTAGCAGACGAAGGGCGTGTGGTACTGTTGGGAACTTTCTCAAAGACTTTTGCACCTGGTTTCCGTATTGGTTGGGTAATTGCAGATCCGCAAATTATAGATAAGGTCGTAATGGCAAAGCAAGCTACTGACCTTTGTACGCCGCCTTTTGTGCAGCGCATTGCGGCTCGTTACTTAGAAAAGGGATACTTTGACAAGAACTTGACGGGCATAATTGAGAACTACAAGGAGAAGCGTCAGGTTATGATAGATTCTTTCAAGAAGTATATGCCCGAGGGAGTAACGTGGACTGAGCCCGAAGGGGGCTTGTTCTTGTTCCTTACCCTCCCAGAATATATGGATGCAGAGGAATTATTTAAGATAGCCATCGAAGAGAAAGTGGCGTTCGTATTAGGCACTACCTTCTTCTGCGATGGAACGGGCAAGAACACACTTCGTTGCAACTTCTCTTACATGTCTAAGGAGAAGAATGAAGAGGGTGTTAAGCGTCTGGCAAATGCCATCAAGAAATTGATGAAGTAGAGGTCAGATACAACTTCTTAGAGCTTTAGGGCAGTCTCTCTTTTAGGGTAGGCTGCTCTTTTTTTTGCAAGTTCTGAGAATATAAAGACCTAAATTCAAGCAATAAATGCAACGCTAATATAATGCCTGCAAAAAAGCACACAAAACGGGAGAATAGGAGGGTAAAGAAAATTGTTCAACAGCCTCTAAAGCCTATCTCAGTTACAGGCCAGTTACATGGTAGTTACAAGCTGCAAGCCTGATTGTACGTGCTTTTGAGTTGGCATTAGCGTCATATTTAAGCGTGCCAGTTACATGGTAGTTACATCCCCCCATGAGGGTATGTCAAAACGTCGAACACTACTCAAGTGGGTGGTATAATTTGTTTCTAATTATTGTAGTGTAATTCTGTGAATATCAATAGAATTCTTTGTAGGGTGAGGTGTGCCTCACCCGTTAAATACGCCTATGGCGTATTATCGGTGATATTTCATTTGCACCGCAACATAGCAAGACGCAACAAGGCGATGGCGGGTAATTTCAGCCCAATGTGAAATTTGGGCGGACGGCGCTGCTTATTAGTAAAATTTGCTTGTGCCTATAGCACTTTTACCTATTCCGTTACTCAACCTATTGATTTTCAATATCTCCACGATACTGTTTCCACTCTTCAGGAATCTGCAAATCGTAATTTGCGGTCACAAGATGAACAATATCAGGAAAGAGAGACTTACGAAAACGAGACTCATAACGCTACAATTGAATAGGCTTGCCACCTGCTGACATCAAAGCCAAATTATTAGAATATTGGTTAGGAGGAAAGTATATAAACCGTTTGATGTTGCTGTCTTGCGAGTTCAATTGCAGGAATCATATCACTGTCTGCCGATACAACAATTGTTATATCGCAATTTTTCTGGTATACATCTGCAAGAATCTGTGTAGCAATTCTTACGTCCGTTTCTTTTTCCTCATGTGTATGAATCACATTCCCACACTTAAAACAAGTAATCTCTTTCTTCAAATATTTACCCAATATCAAGTGGAATTTAGGATTCTCCAAATTCGCTTGAAAAAATGCATTCTGCCGTCTACTTTGCTCTATATTATCGGGCTTTGCGGAGAAATATTTAACAGCAATCAATTCCTGTTCTGAATGCATAAAGCTTTACGATATCGAACCAATAATATTTCCTCCATTGAGGCTGTCTGAGTCCATAATAGAAATTGAAACCATCAACATAAACGATAACTTTATGCATCATGATTACTCGATTCTAAACTTGAGCAAAAAAAATAAGCCACCCCATTGCTGAAGTGGCGAGCCTTAGTATTTTCCACCTAAGGGAGATAATTACTACAAAGATATACTTTTCCCGAAACTGATACATCCGTTACTATGCTTTCTATTCGGGAATGTATCTGAACGACAAGATTACGTGTTCTAGTGCTCCTCCCTTCTTGAGAACCAATCAAAAATGGGCACAACCCGAAAGTCATGCCCGTTGCGCTTAGTTGCCCTTTATTGGCGGCGCGCCATGGCACGCCGCTACAAGAGACATCTTATTGTTTCACAACACGATACGTCTTCGTTACGCCATTTTCCGCACTCAGGCGTAAAAGATACATACCTGCGGGGAACGAAGAGGTATTTATGAACGTCTCTGAGCCTTCTAATACTCCAGAAGCAAGGACAACACCCTGTACATTCAACAATGTGTATTCCCCTCGTAGCTCGTAATTCGTAATTCGTAACTGACTATCGAATGGATTAGGCATTAGGCGAACGTTAGCAAATGTTCGCGATTCCTCTACCGCTCCTGGGGTCTTTTTGGTGGAAACAAACGATGCTGCTATCGTCACATCGCCTTTAACCACAAGACTCTCTCCCGAATCAAAGTCTATTCCGTTGACTGTCAAAGACTCTATTTTGTAGTCTGTATCAGGCACTGCCGTGATGGTTATCGATGTGTTGGGTTCAATCTTCGCACCACTCGATAGCTCGTTGCCATCCTGCACTACGACAATCTTCCCATATTCGGGCGTATCATACTGGAGTGCGTACTGGAATGCAGCTTCTGCAAAAAGCGCCTCAACGGTAATATCGCTTTCTACCACATCTGTACGCGGATTCTGGATTGACTTGTCGCTCCATTTCAAGAACTTGAAGCCCGCATCCGGTATGGCAACAACAACCTCGGAACTCAT
>CAUVMY010000064.1:0-6948 GCA_963552845.1 uncultured Bacteroidia bacterium | reverse complement strand
GTTCCCGAAACAGAAACAGCACGATGCCTCATTTGCAAGCCTGTTGTCCATATTTCGTTCTATTGATATAAAGTCTCTTGCACAATGCTTTTTAGTTACTAACATTGTGACTTCTTTGGAGAGGTTGTTTATGAAAGAAAAAGAAGGGAGTGTATACCTTATTCCGTCTCCGATCGGAGTAGAGACGCCAGCGTTGAGCGCAGAAGTTCTTGAAAGAGTGCGTGCTTTACAGTATTTCGCGGTGGAAGAGGAGCGCACGGCACGTCGTTTTCTCGGTGAATTGGGTATGCCTGTTCCCATAGCAGCACTGCATTTAACAACGCTCAACAAAGATTCGAACTACGAACCCATAGATCGTTGTATAAGTTGGTTACGTAGTGGTGAATCGGTGGGGGTAATCAGCGAGGCTGGGATGCCAGGTATAGCCGATCCTGGTGCTCTACTCGTGGCTCGTGCACATCGCGAGCATATTACGGTAATCCCTCTTGTGGGCGCAAGTAGCATATTGCTTACGTTGGCTGCCAGTGGGCTCAATGGTCAGAACTTTGCCTTCTTGGGTTACCTGCCTGTAAAAAGCAATGAGCGCCGAGCTAGAATTCAGCAACTCGAGACGCGTTCGCGCATCGAACAACAAACACAGCTATTTATTGAAACTCCCTACCGCAACGACAAGATGTATGCAGAACTACTTTCTACGCTTGCAGCTAGTACCTATTTGTGCATTGCGAACGGAATTTACTGGTCGGGTGGGGGTATCCGGACGCTGCGCGTAGCTGAGTGGCGACAACAGCGTGTAACACTCGGCAAGCTGCCAACAGTATTCGCTCTTTTAGCAGAGCGTGGCGAAAAGAGAGAACGCTAGCCATAGTTCCGTAAGTAATAGGCAATTTGGTGGATCTTTTATAAAACCTTACCTTTGCGCTTGTTTAGTGTGAAATCGTAGGAATATAAGTGTGCTAGCAATGTATGCAGTAGTAGAGATCGCAGGTCAGCAGTTCAAGGTTGCAGCTAACCAGCGTTTATATGTTCATCGTCTGGAGGGTGCAGAAGAAAGCACTGTGAAGTTCGATAAAGTCTTGTTAGTGGATCGCGATGGCGCTGTACGTGTTGGCAACCCGAGTCTTGAGGGAGCAAGTGTAACAGCAAAGATTGTTAGCCACGTTAAAGGCGACAAGGTTATTGTTTTTAAGAAGAAGCGTCGCAAAGGGTATAAGGTGAAGAATGGTCACCGCCAGTGCTTTACTTTGATTGAGGTTAGTTCGATCGAGGCGTAAGGTTATTTATTTTGTAGGAGAGTGATTGAGAGATGGCACATAAGAAAGGTGTGGGGAGTTCCCGCAACGGTCGTGAGTCGCATAGTAAACGTCTTGGTATCAAGCGTTTTGGTGGTCAAGCAGTGCTAGCTGGTACTATTTTGGTTCGTCAGCGAGGTACAAAAGTAAAACCTGGCGAAAATGTAGGCGTCGGACGCGACCATACATTGTATGCTCTTGAGCATGGGACGGTTGCCTTCAAGCGCAAAGCAGAAGGACGTGTATACGTTTCTATTGTCCCCGTAGATTATGCTAATTTGGGTACTGCTGTAGAATAGTACCCTTACGATTACTAGATTATAAAGCCTGCACGGACTGTGTGGGCTTTTTATTTGTCCGAGCAGAGAGAAGTAAACGCGTACAAAGCAACTTTTGCTCTTTTGCTTCGTTTTTGCTCTAAAGCAAAATGTTAACTGAGATGAAGAAAATACTAAGCTTACTCCTTTTTACCCTCGTGGGGCTTGTGTCTGTTACAAGCGCAAAAGATTTGATTCGTAAGGACGACCTAGAGACGTTCATGAAGAACCCACTTTACGTTGTTCTGGACAATAACCCAATGTCGGAGTGGAGTCTGAAAATTCGCGAGGCTGTTGAAAAAGGATGGACGCTCACAAAATATCAGTTCATCAATGACACTGAGTTCGAGAAGCTGAGGGGCGATATGGACAAGTCTTTTCTAGTGCGCATTCAGATTCGCTTCCCTGATGACAAGGTTCGCGCATTCTACAGTTTTATGACTTTTACGAATGGCGCAGCTGTGAAAGAGGTTGCCGATATGCCTGAGGTCTGTTCGTTGCCTTTGGGCTATGATGCCGTAAATCAGGATAGTTGGAGTTACAAATTGTTGGGGTTTGTGCGCTTTGCCCAAAACCATATAAAATTGATATACGATAATCCTGGGCTTATATCTTCAAATCCGTTAGACTACTACAACCGCAATATTCCAGACTTGAAAGATAAAGAGATCTGGATGGTAGAAAGGGACATCGCGCCAGATGTGCGATCTATTGCTAAGATCCGCGATGCCTACAAGGGGGTTGTGCGGATAGTAAAACCCGAAGATATAGAGCAAGCTATTGCAGATAAAAAGGATAATGTGGTCTATCTGCATAAAGTTGGACCAGAGGGTACGAGAATGCAGGCGCGTATCTATAAAACGCTGATAGGAGCAGGCGATGATCGTATTTACTATTTCGATTATCATATGATGAGCAAGAGCAAAGGCGATGGATTCTTGAAAAAAGACTTCAAGCGGATTAGTAAATAATTGCGTTGGAAGATCGCTATCAAACACATAGGGCATTGCATTTTGCGCAGTGCAGGTACTATAATAAAAATAGTTACCTTTGTGGCTGTATTGGCGCGTGAGAGCGGTAAGAGGAGAATTGTAAGAGTATAGAGAAATGAAACAGACATTCCAGCCTTCGGTAAGAAAGAGAAAGAATAAACACGGTTTCCGTGAACGTATGTCTACGGCAAATGGACGCAGAGTGCTAGCAGCGCGTCGTCGCAAAGGGCGCAAGAAGCTCACTGTCTCGGATGAATATAATTTGCGCCGTCACTAAAGTTACGGAATTACATCGCATTTAAGGACGCATTCTACGCTCTGTTCGTAGGATGCGTTTTTTTATATTCCACTGTAATGTGCTTCGCTTTTTTTTGGGACGAAAGAGGCGAGGTTGAACCTTTTCGGTGTGCTTTTGTTGATGAAAGTGAAACAAGTAAGCTAAAAAGGTATAGTGAGGAAATTATAGATGGATAATCAAGAAATGGGACGGATGCCTCTTTTGGGAGATCTTGCACCAGATTTTACTGCTAAAACAACAGAAGGGTGGCTTACCCTCTCAGAATACGGTAAGGACAGTTGGGTGATCCTTTTCTCTCATCCTGCCGATTTTACGCCTGTATGTACAACTGAGATGTCGGGCTTTGCCAAACGTAAATCCGAGTTTGATGCCCTGAATGCGAAACTATTAGGGCTGAGTATAGATAGTATCTTTTCTCATCTGGCTTGGGTTCGCAATGCTGAAGAACGCACTGGCGTACGCTTCAACTTCCCGATTATTGCCGATATTAAGATGGATGTGGCAAACATGTATGGGATGGTACAACCTGGTGTGGCTTCTACAGTGGCTGTACGTGCAGTTTATTTTATCGATCCGAAGCGAGTTATTCGCCTTATTCTTTATTATCCGCTCAATGTGGGGCGAAGTATGGACGAGATCCTTCGCGCTCTGAAAGCTTTGCAACTTACCGATAGAGCGCATGTGGCTACTCCGCTCGATTGGCAGCCTGGTTGCGAGGTAGTAGAACATGCACCTGAAACTATGGAGGGTGTCGATGCGAAGCTAGCCGCGAAAAAGCCAGGTATGATAGATTTCTATCTCGTCAAAACAAAAGTAGACGAATAACGGGAATTCTAGGCTATAGTAAGGCGAGCCATTTGGCTCGCCTTTTTATTTTAAGAATTCGCAGCAGATTGATTCTCGGTACTCTCCGTGCAGAGAGTGTGGAATGTTGCATTAAAATATTGGAGCAAGACGAGCGCCTCACGCCTAAATAGGCGCTGCTAGCAAACGATGTTAACCAGTAGTAGCTTTTTTCTACCGTATAAAACCTCGCACCGCAAACTTATGCAGTGCAATGTCTTTCACAAAAAGTAAAAGTCCCCACCCATAGAGATCAATTACTACCCCTTCCGACATTGCTCGGTATGTAGCACACCATGCTTGCCAACGTTTGGCATCATGGCGTGGCGTGCAGACAAGTATAACTGGAGGGAACGCAATTACATCCTGAGAGATGAGCTGCTGCCCTATATTCTCCAATAAAGACGTATCGTCTATAAGCAGAACCTCTTGCCTCTGATGCTGTAAAGCACGCGTAGGATTTTTTGTCCACCACTCCTGAAGAAGTGCGACTAGTGCAGATGTACGTTCTGTATAAGACGTAAACTCCTTTTTTTGGCGAAAAAGAGTAAAAAAAACTTCTCTACACATTGTGTAGAGAAGTGGAGAATGTATCCCATGACCTCGAGGGGAATGGGCATGAATCCAAAAACTTAACGCACCACGCCGTGGAGCTGCCACACACACGCCTCGCGCAAAGAGGCTATACCCCGTCGCAGTAGGCGTACACGGCATTAACGTGATGCTAGATTCACTGTGTTAACTCAGATCTCGCCTTGACTCTTGCGAATATCACGAATCACGCGCAAAATCGTCGCATTGCGCCCATGATTGATGATAGCCGACGGTAAACCGAGCAGCGCAACAATGAAAAGAACCGCCAACACACCTCGCAGCCAATAGCTTGAGGTTACCTCAATATCGTTGAATAAAAATAGCACGAGCAACGATGCTGCATTGATTACAACAAGCAATACAATTACGAGCTTCGACCAGATGAGCAAACGTTCATGTCTCTTGATCTTCTCGTCAATGTACAGCTTGTCAAAGGGTACTTTAGCCCTGATTTTCTCATTTGCTGTTAGAGAACTCCCCTCGTCGAGAAGGAGTGAGATAATTTCTTCTGTGCCCATCGTAAAAGTCGTCTCACAGTAGAATTAGCCTTTTTTTACCAAGGTAAGCACCACATTAGAACCAGCATACTTTGTTTTCAAAGCAGCCAGAGCCGATTTCATAGCATCGCCCCCCATGTCGCCACCGATTGTACCAAAAAGATCTAAAAGTTCGCTTCCGTTCTTTTTGTGTACCATGGTATTACCGTTTTTGGTGAAATTTACGTCTTTGCCTGCCAATAGCCCTAAGAAAACGCCATGGTTCCCGAGTTTATCCGTAGGAAAAGAAGCGACATTCGTCGTTACGGTGTTATCTTTCATCGTCCACGTACCGTGTACGTCGGGTGTCTTGTTCGGCAAGTTCTCTATTTTCAAAACCCCCTTATCTTCAAAATCGAACTCCACATTGGCAACCGAAGGCAACAAAAGAGCTACACCCGAAAGCATCGGCTTTATCACTTCGGCAAGTGCTGGAAATTCGGTATTTACAAAAGCTGTTAGCGACTCTGTGGTAGCAGTAGCGTTGTTTACATCTATTGTAACAGCTGAAGCGTCCGAATTCGGTTGCGTTAGTGTAATGGTAGAAATCTTCCACTCTCCTAGCTCATTTTTCTCTTTTTCCTTTTTGCAAGCCGTGAGAGCCACAACAGTTGCGAGGAGTACCCCGCCTACATAAAAAATACGCTTAAGACTTTTCATTGACCAGTACTATTAGAGTTATTTGACTAATACAACATTTCTAACTATTAAGAACGTTTTTTATTGCAAAGCGTTACAACATTTTTAGAGAAGTGGAAAACATTCCGTCCGCGCAAGCTTCTAGCACCTTGCATATCTATTCATTAGCGACGAGTTATAGTTCTATGTGGCAACACTCGGTTGAGCGTGCATAATGCTTTTGCAGAAAGAAAAGACTCACTATGGCAAAGATAACGGAACAGACCGTTCATCATCGGACTGAGACTTCAGACTCTCTTGTGGAGTCATTAAGTGTACATGCGAATTGGGGACACTTCGCATCTCTTTCACCATAGCATTTGCTCTATCAACATTGTCTAAAACCTCGTCATACAATTCGCTCGGAATTCCGATTTCAGCTGCTTCGTCGCGCGTTAGCGTAAATACATATCGATCGCCAACGAGCTCCATGTTTTCTAAGATTTTAGTAGCTACTTCGCGTTCTGCAGCATCTGTCTTGAGAGTAGTACTGTCACAAATGGTAACTTTTTTATCGTCATTCTCTTTTTGCGAGCAAGAAAGATTCCACGAGGCAACAACTAAGACTAACAAACCAATAATCCAAAAATTCTTCATCGATATACCCGCCTTTGGATTGCAAAAGGTACGAAAGAATTTGATAATTGTGGCAATTATAGGGCAAAACATTGTGGATAAATATCGTTACCCTTCGTCACAGCGCCTCCTAAAGAGGTCATTGCACGGTAAATTTGCTACAAATCTCTGATTTATTGAACTATGCAACGGTAAATCACTTATAAATTCCTAAGTACTTCGTGCATTCAGCCTAGGTAAAATCACAACTCCTGCCTTAGGTACTCTTCAAGACTCTCTGCATACGTTCGATCGTTCGACAAGCGGGGCACTTTATTCTGCCCCCCAAGCTTTCCCCTATGCGCCATCCAACCGACAAACGTCCCTGCGGGCAGCGCGTGCAGAACCAAAGGTGCAAGCGTCACATTGTTGGTGCGTTTCGCCTCATAGTCGGAATTTACGGCACAAAGGGCACTGTCTAAAATTTGGGCAAAAGCATCAAGATCGGCAGGCTGTTGAGCAAACTCAATGTACCACTCATGCGCGCCTTGTGTATTCTGTGCCATAAACCGAGGAGCTACCGTATACTCTGAAACAATAGCTCCCGTCTTTTCACAAGCAGTACGCAAGCCCTGTTCGGCGTTGTCGATGATAAGTTCCTCGCCAAATGCATTGATGTAGTGCTTCGTGCGCCCTGTAATACGGAGGAAGTAAGGATTGATACTTGAGAATTGCACCGTATCGCCAATTACGTAGCGATAAAGCCCCGATGTGGTAGTTATAACTATTGCATAATTTACGCCTGCTTTTACCCCCTCTAATGGCAAAATGGTAGGATTTCCT
>CAUVMY010000063.1:0-7055 GCA_963552845.1 uncultured Bacteroidia bacterium | reverse complement strand
ATAAAATACAGCACATTGTGCCGCTATATGCTACTAGCAAGAATGGTATAGAAGTTACGCTCTCAACCAACCCCACACAGCAGAAACTGCCGTCGCAACTCAGACTGTGGATAGATGCCAATGGAAACAATAAACTAGAGGATTCTGAAGCTACGATAGCAGAGCTGATAAAAGAGCAGAAAAAGTACTGGCTAGATGTGGATTTGTCGCACATTGCAGACTTGAAAACGGGCAAATGCCGCGCTCGTTTAATGCTCTCTACGGCAGAGGACTATGCTCTTTTCAAGGAGAATAAAGAAATAGAATGGGGTTGTGTTGTAGATTTTACGGCAGACGTAAAACAGGGCGTAAGTCCGTACGCCTATGAGTTGGCGGTTCTCTCCGTTGAGGACTTGAAAACGGGACGGAATCTAAGCAATGCTACTCCTGTGCGCGTAAAACTAAGAAATAATGGTCTGGCAGCGCAGGAGAGAGTCCATATTGCCTATCAACTGGATGCGAACCACCCTGCAACAGAGGAACTCACTTGCTCATTAGCTGCACGAGGTGGCGAAGCCGTATTAGAGATTAAGCAACAAGCTGAATTAAGTAGGACGGGTAAGCATACGCTGAAGATAATGCTGACCGACAAGGACGAGAATGAGGAAGACAATGCGAAACTTGTAGAAGTTTACTGTATTCCGCCCAAGGGTACCGACTTATACAGCCTTCAATTTGTAGGCAATCGGAAAGAAGCACTCTATCTCCCCGACGTAGGGAAAGCCATCGTTGGTCAGGTTGACAAAATGACCTTTGAAGGTTGGTGGAAGCTTAACGAAAAGCAGGCTTGCGAATTTATCAATGGCTCAGGGCTCTGGTTAGCCTCTCTGTCAGGGCAGCCCGAGTATCCCGATAATACATTGATCTTCATGGCGGGCGAAAACGGCGCTTTTGTCAGCGAAAAGCCAGTACTCACACCTGGTAAGTGGCAGCATATAGCAGTCTCTGTGGTGCAAAAGGGCTTCTTCAAAGTTCAAGCTACTCCCACGGTATATATAGACGGGGAAGAGATCGAAATGAAGAAACTCGGAGGTGCTGAGGTGCGCTTCTCTCACTTGTGGTTAAATGGCGGTTTGTCGGGCAATCATGCTATGTTCCGTCTCTGGAAAAAAGCATGCACGCAGCAAGAGATCAAGGATAACATGATGAAAAGCGTGCGCCTCGCAGACGGCAAGCTTCCAGACGAGTGTGTGGGCGAATACCTCTTTACGGAGGGCAATGGACGCGTCACAGCCTACGGCGACGAACGCTTTGCGCTTATTTTGAGCGAACGGAACGATGTTTGGCAACCTTTGCAGGGTGTGGTAAGTGGAGTAACCATTGAAAAGCAGAAACGTGCGGCACAGTTCACATCCGCCGACAACATCACGGTTACGATGCCTAACGATTTCACTGCCTTTGACAAGGTGAAAGCGCAGTTTAGCCTCCACTGGCTCGGCGCAAAGGTTATGCAAAATGCACAAGAAGTGACGGATGCCACAGAGCTCGATTTTAGTAACTCGGAGCATAAATTGCATTTTAGTGCTCAAAAGACGGATCTGTTTGGTACAACGCTCTCGCAAGAATTTGATATTACGCTAGTTAAAGAACGTTCGGATGCTTGCGATTTATTAAAGCTCTCACTCCTAAAAACTAACAATTTGGGGTTGAAAAAAGATGTTGTAGTTGAGAACCCCGATAGGGTGATTGTACTTGAGGTTGAGAACGAATCGACAACAACGCCGTTGGATGTCCACCATGTAACGCTTGTGGTGAACAGCATTTCGGAGCATGCAAAACTCTATAATGGTGCTGCGGTCATTTTACCAGGGCAAGCATTTGAAGTAGACTTAAGCACTCCAGTCCCCCTTCGTGTAGAAGCTCAAAATGGCAGAGATGCGAAAAATTATATGGTACGCCTCTCTATGCCTCAAAGCATTGTGTGGGAGGAAACACAACTCGAGTATACCTATACGGGCACTCCGATAGCACTTACTGCTACAGCTACCTCGCAATTGCCTGTTGGGTACTACAGCCTTGATCCGAATATTGTTACAGTAGATGCGTACGGGCACTTGGTAACCGTAGGCGTAGGGAAAACAACTTTGGTGGCTACACAGGCGGGTAGCCACCTCTACAAGCCTGCCGAGTCAAAGCAACGCGAAGTGATTGTAACTCCAGCTAACCTTATCATCAAGGTAGCCAATATTACCATGGCACAAGGCGATACTTTGCCTGAATTTGACTTTACGTATGAGGTTTTGCAGTTCCCAGAGACAGAACATCTGGTCGAACACCCGTACGAAATACGGAAAGCCGACGGCTCAGTTTGGAGCACTGAGATGCTGCCACTTGCCGTTGGGTCGTATACCATAGCACCGAAAGGTTATTCTGCGCCCTACGAAGTGGAAAATTACCGTGTAACGTGCGAGAGTGGTACCCTTACCGTGACCGCACCACAAAAGGCGCAAGAAGTAACGTTCTTGGCGAAAGACGAAAGTAATGCGGCTTTGCGTGACGTATTGCTACGATGGACTGGTATGCAACCCACCTTGACGCCCTCTGATGGAACGGTTAAAGTCTATTTGCGTCCAGGGCAGTATCATGTTCTAGCCACAAAGACAGGCTATAAACGTGCAGAACAAAGCTTTGTAGTAGACAGTACTGCGATGCGTGTTGAGCTACAACTTCTGAAAGAGGTACATACTTTGACCTATACCGCGGGTGAACATGGGATGTTGCAAGGCAATTTGCAACAAAAGGTGGCTGACGGGCAGAATGGTACTATGGTTATTGCGGTAGCCAATGGGTTACAGTATCGGTTTAAGCAGTGGTCTGATGGTAGTAAGATGGCGACGCGCATTGATAGAAACGTGCGCGACAATGTGGCTGTAAGTGCAGAATTTGAAACGTACCACTACACCATAACCTACGAAATGGGCGAAGGCGGTGAATGGGTTGCAGGCGAGTCTTCACAGTCTGTAGTACCAGGCGAGGATGGAACGCCTGTAACGGTAAAAGAAAAGGCTGGCTATATGTTTACGGGATGGTCTGACGGAATACCTGATCGCGAACGAACCGATCGCAATGTGTTGAAAGATGTGACGGTAAAAGCGTTGTTCGTAAAAGCTCGTATGCTTACGTGGTCGGAAAACTTTGAATTAGGTACAACCGCGCTTCAGAATTGGACTTTCGGAGTCCATGAAAAAGGGCAAGGCTGGCAACTGCGCCCCATGAACGAACTCAAAGAGCTTGCATCGCCTTCGGGGAATGTATTGGTTATTGCGCCGCTGTATGAAACGGGGTATAACTACTATGAACACTGCTGGGTAGCCACTCCGTGGCTCTCGTTAGAAGACCGCGATGCATCGGCAGAAGTTGTTTTGAGCTACGTGCGTTACTACAAGAAATCGACCAACACGTGGGCAATGGTGGAATATTCTTTTGAAGACGGAGTATGGCATGTAGGGAAAACGATCTCGGCGGGTACGAGTGCTACGCCTGAAACCTTTAAGCTCGATGCTGCTACTTTGGCAACGCATAAGTACATCCGCTACCGTTGGTATTTCTCCAATCAGGAATCGCTTTCCGCCTACTTAGCTCTGGATGATATCGTTGTGAAATTTGACCCTGAACCGACTGCTACTAATCCCACATTGCGCTATTTTGCAGGTGAACATGGGGGAGTGAAAAGAGCAGGCGCTATGACAGGAGTTCCCTATTTGGAATTTGTGGGCACGGGTACTGATGCCGACGAAGTGACGGCAGTTGCTAATGAAGGCTATCAATTTGAAAAATGGTCTGATGGCAATCTTCAAGCTACTCGCAAAGATGCTACGGCAGTAACCGTGGAAGCTCTCTTTATTGAGCAAGCGAAACAGACCTACGTTGTGCAATATTTGGCTGGTGCTAACGGTACGTTGCTGGGGCTGCCGTATCAAGAGGTGGAAGTAGGTAAGAGTTCTGCAGCAGTTACAGCGGTAGCCAGCGAGGGTTACGAATTCAAGGCATGGGATGACGGCAAGAGCGAGGCAACACGTAGTGATGTAGTAACCGAAAGCAAAACCTTTACAGCGCTCTTTACCCAATATTTTACGCTAAGCTACACGGCAGGCGAGCATGGAAGAATAGAGGGTGTGCAGTCGCAAAAAGTAGAGAAGGGCGCCAATGGTACTGCGGTAACAGCCATTGCGGATGCGGGCTATCGTTTCGTGCAATGGAGCGATGGAATGACCGAAGCAACGCGTACCGACACGAATGTAACAGAGGACAAGACGTTCAAGGCAAGCTTTGAAGAAATACAAGCGCCGAAGCCAGAGCCTAAAACCTACGCGGTAACTCTTACTGTGGAAGGCGAAGGTGAGCTTAGCATAGTTGGGTATACGAAAGAACAACTCGCCAAGGTTGCCGAAAATACGGAGCTCACGGTAGTAGCTATCCCGAAGGATGCAGATTGGGAATTGACAGCCTTAACAGTGGGAGGTGAGAATATACTCGCTACAAGCAAGTTTACTGTAAAAGCAACTGTTGAGGTAAAAGCTGTGTTTACAAAGAAGTCCGTACCGCAACCGCAGACCTTTGCCGTAACGCTTGCCAAAGAGGGCGAAGGCACACTGACTATCACAGGCATTGAAGCCGATAAGCTGAATGCCGTTCCCGAAGGTACCGAACTCACAGTAGTGGCAACACCTAAGACAGGTTGGAAGTTGAAGAGCTTAACGGCTGGCGATAAGGATATTGCCGCAGATGGTAAGTTCACAGTAACAACGAATGTTGCGGTAAAGGCAGTGTTTGAAAAGACAACCGCAGTTGACGACGCAGTATTTGCGAACGTGCTAGTAGCCCCCAATCCGTTTACCACGCAACTTCGTCTGGTATGCAACGGCGCAACGGGTCGTTACGACCTACTCAATGCACAGGGTGTAGTGGTCTGTAGTGGCAATATGGACGGCAATGAGGTAATGATTGAAACCACCGATCTTACTTCAGGTCTCTACCTCTTGCGTCTCACAGCTACGAACGGTGCGACGAAGGTTGTAACGGTAGTAAAAGACTGATAATTAAACTAGTAGGGGCGGAACCTGATTCGCCCTAAATACGAGACGCATACGGGCACTGCCTTTGAACTGCACCCCAAAAGTTGGACAAAAAATTTTTGGGGTGCAGTTCTCCTCTGAGGCTACGAAATTTTTTACCATGTTCCTCGCAGCCACTCCCATAGTAGGATGCCTGCAGCAGTTGCCACGTTGAGTGAATGCTTTGTGCCACATTGCGGAATTTCTACACAAAGATCCGCCGCGCTGGCTACCGACTGTGTTACCCCTTCTACTTCATTGCCTACTACAAGTACCCATTTCTCGGTTATATTACGTGCCACTTGGTGGAGCAGCACACTCCCTTCACACTGTTCCAAAACGAGGATTTTGTAGCCCTGTGTGCGAAAATGCGTTAACGCTTCTTCGGAGGAAGCAAAGTAGTGCCACGCAACGCTGTCTTCAGCCCCGAGGGCGGCATTGTGGAGTTCGCGATGCGGCGGACAGCCTGTGATACCACACAGCGCCAAACTTTCTATACCAAAAGCATCTGCCGTGCGGAACATTGCCCCCACATTCTGAAGGCTTCGCACGTTATCGAGCATCAGTACAACGGGGTGCTTGGGTTGCAGGCGAAATGCATCAATATCTACCCGATTGAGTTCGGGCATGGAAAGCTTACGGTGGCGCATTCTTGAGCTCAGAAATTACGATAATTGGATGTACAAAGTTAGGAGATGCGAAAATTAAATACGTGGGAACTAGAAGTCCGCCGTGTGGGTATGTAACTCTGAATGAAAGATTGTAGTTATAGAAGAAGGGGCGTAGAGTATTCGACAGAATGAGCTTTACCGTGATTCGAATGATACTCCGCAGAGTTAATAACAACTTAAAAAGGAAGCACACAATGCGTAAAGGGCTAAAAACAGTACTACTGTTGGGAACAATTTTTTTAACGGCTATGTTGGTGAATGCTCAAGATACCAAACTACCTGCACCCGATAAAAAGGGCGGTAGCACCATGATGGAGGCGTTTTGGCAACGCAAATCGGATAGGACGTTTAGTGACAAAAAGCTTTCCGAAAAGGAGTTGGGTAACCTGCTTTGGGCGGCTTGTGGTGTTAATCGTCCTGAAAACGGGAAAAGAACGAATCCGACTGCAAGAAATTTGCAGGAAGTGAGTGTGTATGCCTTCTTGCCCGATCGCGTGTGTCGGTACGAGCATAAAACGCATTCACTGAAAACGGTTGCTAAAGGAGATCATCGTAATTTGTTGGCAAAGGGGCAAGATTTTGTGCTTCAAGCCCCCGTGACATTGCTTGTGGTTGTGGATATGGCTTTATATGGGAAGCGCGACGAGGTAGCCGTGTCTATGGGTGCAGCAGATGCGGGAATAGTTAGTCAGAATATCAATCTGTGTTGTGCAGCTTTCGGGCTCAGTACAGTGACGCGCGGCACAATGGATCGCGAGGCTATCACAAAACTGCTGGGACTTACAGCAGACCAAATGCCTATACTCAACAATCCAGTAGGGTACAGTAAGTAGATGCATAAATTTACTGACGCCCAGTAACGCTTGCAAGGTGTTACTGGGCGTTTTGTTTTATACAAATTCTGTTGGGATAAAGTTTTGCGCACCAAATAAAGGTATAGGTGACACATCCTATTTTATGGGTATTCCCAAATTCAAGTAATAAATGCAACGCTAGAAGAAAAACAGGCACGCGCATAAATCCAGAGGAAAAAAGAGAAGAATTCTTCTCTTTCCCTCTGGCAAGGCTAAAAAGTGTGTATCTTCAGCTTCCGTCCAAAAAAAGTAAAAGATGGCACATTTAACACTAGAACGAAGGTACGCAATTCGATGATGTTGCACGGTAAATTTGTTTAATTCTCTGATTTATATTGACTTAGTGCTATAAATCAGACAAGAAGAAGTAGGCGAAATGAACGCACGCGGCGAAAAGAAATATACCATCGTAGATGCCGTACTTGAGGAACGGACGC
>CAUVMY010000062.1:0-7090 GCA_963552845.1 uncultured Bacteroidia bacterium | reverse complement strand
TCTGTTCACGTCATGCCATAAAATAATCGCACGCAATGCGAATAATATACGTCATAATATGCGGCGTGCCATGGCGCGCCGCTACAATCGCAATGCTATCTGTTCATGTTATAAAATAATCGCACGCAATGCGAATAATATACGTCATGGTATGACGTGGTGAACTGCTCAAAGCGTCCTTATAGTCTTCAAGCGCTTGACGGTAGTCTCCTTGTGCAGTAAGCATCTCGGCGCGTATACGTTGCTTGGTGGTATGTGAGCTCGTATGAAGAGACATCCAATCCTCCGACTCCTTTACATTGCCTACTTTTGCAAAGGAAGATTGGCTAAGAGAGGAATCCAATGGATTATGCATGGCAACTAGAGCAACTAATAGCTCTCGCATTGCAAGAGGATCTGGGTAGTGGAGATGTAGCAACAGAAGCATTGATTGCGACCTCGCAAAAAGCTACTGCACGGTGGTACGCTAAAGCAACGGGTATTGTCTCAGGACTAGAAGTCGCCTTACGTGTGTTTCGGACACTTGACCCTGCTATTGAGATGCATGTTCGCGTTGCAGAAGGAGAAAGCGTTACGGCAGGGCAAGAGATCGTTTCTTTTCAAGGTGCTTTTAAGGCGTTACTCATGGGCGAACGTACGGCGTTAAATTTTGCACAACGAATGTCTGGTATTGCGACGAGCACGCGAGCCTTTGTCGATGCCATTGGCGAACTTCCGACGCGATTGCTCGATACACGAAAAACGCTTCCTGGTCATCGGCTATTAGATAAAAAGGCAGTACGGGACGGCGGAGGTACAAATCATCGTATGGGGCTTTACGACTTAGCAATGATTAAAGACAATCACATTGCTGTTGCGGGAGGTATTCGGCAGGCAGTGGCATTGGTACGCAAAAGCATGCCCGCCTACTTACGCATTGAGGTAGAAACTTCGTGTTTGAGCGAAGTACAAGAAGCGCTGGTGGCAAAAGCAGATATCATTATGCTAGACAACATGCCTCTTGAAGACATGCGCGAAGCTGTGAAATTTATAGACGGTCGCGCACTTACAGAGGCATCTGGTAATGTAACACGCGAACGAGTACGAGCTATTGCCGAAACTGGTGTAAATTTTGTGAGCACAGGTGCAATAACACACAGCGTTCAGGCGCTTGATATTAGTATGAAACTAGAGGTTCATAACGTGTAAATTTCTGGAACATCGTGTAATGAGTAGTACGAAAGCACAAGCTCAAAACTCAAAATATTTGCTTGAAGAGTTAACCGAATTACGACGTAAAAAGCGCGCCATACTTTTAGGGCATTACTATGCTAACCCAGAAGTGCAAGATGTCTGCGATTACGTAGGCGATTCGTTAGGGCTGTCGCGAGAGGCTGCAAAGTCGGAGGCGGATATTATTGTATTCTGTGGCGTGCGTTTTATGGCAGAGACAGCTTCGATATTAGCGCAGGATAAGAAAGTTCTTCTGCCATCCCAAGAAGCTGCATGCTCTCTTGCCGATGGTATTACAGGTGAAGCGCTTGTAGCATGGCGCAAAGCGCATCCTGACTATTTTGTAATCTCGTATGTAAATACGACTGCAGATGTAAAGGCTTGGACCGATTGTTGCTGCACCTCGTCCAATGCATTACAGGTTGTAAAACGTTATGCACCAGAACATCGGTTAATGTTTGCTCCAGATCGGAATCTGGGGCGCTACATACAGCTACAAACAGGCATACCTTTAGAACTATGGGACGGCGCTTGCCATGTACACAATGAGTTCACTACAGCAGTGATAAAGGCAAACATGCATAAGTATCCCGAGGCGCGTGTCTTGGTGCATCCTGAGAGTGCTGGAGCAGCCGAGGATGAAATCCGAAACAATCCGCGTGTATTCATAAGTTCCACAACAGGCATGATAAACGAAGCAGCACGCTGTGCGGAACGACAGATATTAGTGGCGACCGAAGAGGGAGTACTGCACAAAATGCATCAAATAGCACCAGAAAAAGAGCTCATCCTAGTTGCTCCGACTGCCCAATGCGAGCATATGAAGCACGCCACACTACAGAGTGTAGTAGAGTGTCTCCGTGATGAGAAGAATGAGGTGCGCGTAGCTCCGTCGTTGGCTGCGCGTGCACGCGTATCGATAGATAGAATGCTGGCAATAGGTTAACTAAATGCGCGAGCTGGACTGGTCTGACGCAACAGGGCTCAGCGATTTGTTTCGTAACGTATTCTCGCAATGCTGGGGGGACATCGCCTTTACTGAGGCAGATGGAATCAATGTACGCTACGAGGAATTAGCCTACGAGATAGACCAACTGCACCAACTTTTTCGCCGTGCGAGGTT
The DNA here is from genome assembly GCA_963552845.1 of uncultured Bacteroidia bacterium. Lineage (GTDB taxonomy): Bacteria > Bacteroidota > Bacteroidia > Bacteroidales > CAJPTX01 > Bacteroides_D. The sequence goes on along the minus strand of CAUVMY010000062.1, from coordinate 4,755 downwards.
GCAAACGGGCGACAGGGTAGCTCTACTGGGATACAATAGCGCACACTGGGCAGCTGTTTATATCGCAACCATAACCTATGGAGCAATTGTTGTTCCAATGCCTGAGGATTTGAAGAACTGGGAACTTTATAGGATTTTAGAACACGCTGAAGCAAAATTCCTTTTTGTAGGTGAACAAATCTGGGAAGAACTCAATGAGTTTTATCTCACTAATCTTGAGGCTATTATTTGTTTACAAAATTGGCAGATTTTTAATACCCGCAATCCCCTTTTGCACGAGTGGGAACATAGTCTGGTGGTTACGAAAAAACGCGAAAAAGCGTGGCTACTAGCTCGGATGGCACAGTATTTCTCACACAGCCCAGAGACTCCCGTTGTGCTTTCCTATTCATCGGGAACCACGGGAACACCCAAAGGTGTTTTACTTGCCATGCGGAGCTTTGTACACAACATGCATTGTGCTCGTAAGGAGGTACTCCTCGCTGTTGGCGATCCATTAGTAGCCTCTTTACCCTTCTCACATATCTATGGTCAGGTCTTTGAACTCTTATATGGTTTCCTGAGTGGCGCTCATAACTACATGTTATCAAGCTCCCCGTCTGTCTCTGCAATGAGCGAAGCCTTTATACACTACCAACCCCGTCTGATTCAGCTTGTGCCAAGCATTTTCGAACGTATCTTTAAGTCGGTTATCCCCACTTGGTGGCAACGTCCCTTCCCACATTTCCTGCTCTCTTTACCATTGTTAGGTTCATATCTTCGTACGCGACTACGAAAACAATTAGGCGGATTATTTGGCAATAATTTCACGAAGGTGGTACTTGGCGGTACTCTTCTTAACCCTGTGATCGAAGAATTTTTGCACTTCATAGGTTTCCGTTACACGCTGGGTTACGGACTTACCGAGAGTGCAGCTTTGGTGACTTACCGCCCTGTTGATGCCAATATGACGCGGACTGTAGGACGCCCCATAGAAGGGATGGAGGTTACAATTCGTGATGCCGATTTAACTGGCGCAGGGACAATTTTTATTCGGGGCGTTAATTTGATGCTCGGCTACTTCAAAGATACCGTTGAAAATCGTCCTAGCTTTGACGATCAGGGGTGGTTTAATACGGGAGATCTTGGCTACTTGGATAAGAACAATTATCTTTACGTTAAGGGACGGAGGGAATATGCGTTGTGTCTGGAAGATGGTACACTCGTCTCCCCTGAGGAGTTGGAAAGCCTGATGAATACAATGCCGCATGTGCAAGACTCATTGGTCGTAGAACGCGACGGAGAACTGGTTGTGCTAGTACAGCCTACACAAGAAGCCTGTGCGAAAAGACACTTAAGTGAGGCGGAATTGTTCTTCCTAATGGAGCAAAATCGTGAACGATTGAATGCACGGCTCAGTGCACCTGTTCGGCTTGCACGTGTGCAGATCCAGTACAAACCCTTTGAGTTAACCATGAAACAGAATATACGCCGCCAAGCGTATCTGAAAGCAGATTTGAGTAAAGGTCAGAACTAAACATCCTGACACTGCTTCAAAGTTTTATGTGTATGATTTGAGAGAAAATAAACGTTAATAGGAAATAAGGAAAAGTTTTGAGAAATGAGAGTAGGAAGAATATTACTTCTTGGGCTGTTTGTCAGCGGACTAGGCATGTCTGCTGCATTCGCGCAGCCTGCAGATGGGCATGCGGATTACGCCGATGATGCCACAAACGGTTACAAACGAGCAGATAAGACCAATCCTGCCAACGTCTCGTACCAAACGCTGGGGAAGACCTTGCCATATTATGTGGCTCCAAGCAAGATTTCACATCCTGCCTTGAGTATACCTCGTGATGTACTAGTATTTGCTCCTGCAGATCTGCATGCAAAGTGGAAGTGGACAGAAAATGGAACAAGTCTTTTGACGTTGCCAGCAGGTCCTCAAGTAGATAACAAAGCAGACATTACAGTTAATGTTACGGGTACTGCCAATGTTGAAGTCGTTGAGGAAAGTGCAGATTGTGGCGACGGGGCTATGTCCAAAATCCAGATTATTGGGACAGGGAAACCTAAATTAAAGATCCTGAGTGCAGAATTACTTACGGTTGGTACAATAGGGACGGCTGCAACTACAGGTACTGACGTGGTTCCCGATGCACAGAGTCTGAAAGGGTTCATGTACTCGACCTGCGATATCTCAAAAATTACTGGGAAATCTGTAAAGTTGACCTTACAGTCAACAGAAGAGAATCTCCCTGTTGCAGATGCATTGCGTAAATATTCATTTACAGTTAACTGTGTTGTATATCGTCATAAAAACGATGGCACATATACCATTGTTGGAGCGAGCACGGCATCTATTGATCATAACTCAGCAAATAAAGCATTTGTAGACGGAGCAACGGGCTCTGATTTTACTGTTACTATTCCAGCAATCACAGCTCCTGATCCTGTACTAGATGAAGATTATGTAGATGTAATCTTCTATCTCGGTGGTTCTGAAGGTCGTCATGGTGTCGCATCTTCCGTATCACATCGTTCCGACAATCCGCTCACAGCAGGCTTTACTCCAGCTAGCATTACAGACTACCCTTATGATAAGGTAAATGACGAATTGTTTGCACAGATTCGCTTGACAGACAAGCCGAAGACTGGTCCTATCTACCATATTCCTTACAACTACTAGTGTAAGAACAAGAACAGACGTTGGCTGCCTGACATTCCTGTTGGGCAGCCGTACGCCTTCCTTTTTCGCAGTGAACGAAGTGTAGTAAATTCCATGTTGCGGATCGTGAAGCCCCGAGAACTTACATTCTTGCTCTTCATCCTACTTTTTCTCTTGCCGCATGCGCAAGCAGGAACATGGCACGATCTGCGTAAATCAAGAGCATTTCAAGAGCCTGACAGGGGTGCGCCACAACAACAGCTCCCCAGCGTATGCTATGGCGACAAACAGAAATACGGAGTAAAAGGAGAAAACGGGACAGCAACCTTCATCTGGACAGCCTATACTTTCCTATCCAATGGTACGCGTGTAGATGTTGCGCCTAGCGATATTACACTTCTCAATCCGCTCGGCGACAGTATCTCTATTAACTGGAAAGACAAAGACAATGCAAACGTCGGGGGAATTTATACTATCGAAGTGGTACAACAAACTGCCTGTGGACTGAGCACGCCTTACAAAACAGATCTTGTAGTGAATACTAGCGATATGCTTGCCCGAAAGGAGTTTGTTGAATTCTGTGAAAACGAACCTCCCTACAAGATTGATTTTTCTAAGCTCGCCACCTTCCAAGACGCAACGCGTCTCTATATCCACCCTTCTACTTCTCCACTTTCCACCCCCGAGCTTACCGTTGCAGATACGGTAACCCAAAGAGTAAGATATTACTTGCCAGACTATTCTTGTGCATACGCTGGCGTAAAGGCGGTGCTAATTCCGCCACCAAGCTTCGACCTCGGACCAGATATTGCTATCCGCGACGACGACGAACATCAAATTGACGTTTACGACCCCTCGTTTGCCAAATACGAATGGTCTACCGATAATACAGCGGCGGCATGGTGGGCGTATGTTACCCCCAACACGTCGAGCATTACCCTACACGGCTACGATGGTAGTCAGTTCATACGTCTGAAAGTTACCAGCGATAAAGGGTGTTCTTCTACCGATTCTATTCAGGTTACGGCGCTTGCCGAAACACTGTTGCGCATACCAGCCGCCTTCACCCCCAACGGCGACGGAATTAACGATACGTGGGAGCTGGGAATAGACCCTACCACGAGACATCCATCGACAATCCCCGAAGTTACCGAAGTACGCGTGTACGATCGTTGGGGTTCGCTCGTATGGTACAAGAACGATGGCTATGAGCCATGGAATGGAGTGGATATGCGGGGGCGTGTACTGCCTGTAGACTCCTACCACTACGAAATTGTATACATCGAAGGGAAAGAACAGAAGCTCGCACGAGGCTCTGTTACTATCGTACGTTAGAGAGCGAGGCGGGTGAGATGAAAAAAACGAACGGCACTATTCTTTTGCATTGCCTCCTTTGTTTTGTTTGTGTCCTTTTTCTCTTTACAAGGGAAAGCCATGCACAACAGCAAATTGTATACAATCAGTACCTACAGAACCCTTATTACGTAAATCCAGCCTTCTCTGGCGTAGATGGAATTACAGAGTTCGTGCTCCTAGCCCGCGAACAGTGGATTGGCTATAAGGATCGCCCGCGTACTTATTCGTTGAACTTTCAGATGAATCTTTTAGATAACCCTGTTTTAGGGACACCTATTGAGACCAAAAGTGTACGTCGCGGTTCATCGGCACGTACCACGAATGAGATTTTCAGAAACGCAAGTATGGGCGTAGCTGCGACGTTGATAAACGACGTAAACGGTCGCGTGCGTCGTACGGGTATGCAAGCTTCCTATTCGTATCAAATTCTTGCTGGTGACTGGATGTTAGCCGCTGGGCTTGGTATGTCGTTCTTTCAATACAAGGTGAACGTTTTTCCTACAGATCTTTTTGATATTCGTATAGACGACCCGCTTATTGCGGCAGGTAAGCCCATCAAAGGTTATGCTCCCGATTTCAATGTGGGTTTTGCCGTCTCCAATGGACACTATTGGGGGGGCATATCCGTCACCTCATTGCTACAGAATTCATTGCAATTCGGCACATACAACGACAAGAACGTTTATCGCCAATTAAGCCAACTCTACTTTCTGAGTGGGTACAAGATAGAACTTCTCCGAGGGGTAATATTT
>CAUVMY010000061.1:0-7121 GCA_963552845.1 uncultured Bacteroidia bacterium | reverse complement strand
AAACCGCCAGTGAGCTACAACGCACGGGGCGCGTAGACAACAAGGAGTGTCCGCAGTCTACCGTGCTCTTTTCTGATGTTGTGGGTTTTTCAGCCATCGTAGATGCCGAGAATAGCGAAGCCCTTCTAGATTTTCTAGATCACTACATCTTCGCACTTGACGGACTCGCTGAACGTCACCGCGTTGAGAAGATCAAGACCATTGGCGATGCCTATATGTGCGTGGCGGGTATGGATCAGTACGATAAAGCCAATCCCGTTCGCGTGGTACTCATGGCTATGGAAATGTTAGAGACCCTAGAGCAGCTTAACCAAGAGTTTCGCATGGAAGATTCGCATTGGGGCATTCGCATCGGAATAGCAACTGGGACTGTAACCTCTGGAATTTTAGGGCGAAACAAACTCTCGCTAGATATTTGGGGGGCAACCGTCAACAATGCAAAGCGCATGGAATCTGCGGGGGCAGAAGGGCGCATCAACATTTCGGAGGATACCTACAATGTAGTGCACAATTTCTTTGAGTGCAAAAACCGTGGTAAAATGACTGTGAAGAACGGGAAGCAGTTAGTGATGTATTTTGTAGAAGGAATTGTGCCCGAACTCTCTGAGAACGGAGAAGGGAAGAAACCCAATGCACTCTTCTACACGAAATACCAGCAGTTGCATTTTGTCGATCTGAGCGAATATATTTTCGATTGGTTAGAAAAAAAATTGCCCAAAGATTTGTACTACCACAATACGCGACACACGCAGGACGTAGTGATACAAGTTGAAATAATAGGCAGAGCAGAAGGTGTAACAGAAGAAGAATTGTTGCTTCTTCAGACGGCAGCATTACTCCACGATTCGGGACACGTGATAAGCTATGCAGAACACGAACGGATAGGAGTCGACATGGCATATCAGACATTACCCAACTTTGGTTACTCGACTGAGCAAATTGAACAGGTTGGTAGACTAATAATGGCAACCAAGATGCCCGTACATCCGACAACGTTGCTAGAGAAAATTATCTGCGATGCCGACCTAGATTACCTCGGTAGACTAGACTATACAAACGTTGCACACAATTTGTACCAAGAGTTGCGTGAGCGTGGGATGGTAGGCGATGAAGCCGCCTGGGTGGGACAACAAATAGAGTTTATCAATCATCACCAATATTACACGGTAACAGCCCGACAAAAACGGGAATTACCTAAACAACAACAGTTACAAGAATTGCTAGAGTGGCAACATCAAGCAGAGCTGGCGAACTTGCGGACTTCGGAGAATTCCTAACTTACGACGCGCCGCTTCTGTGCGCGGAGTTTGTGAAAGGAAAAATCAGTACATTTGTTTTTGTTACAACTATAGTTGGCTCTAAGAATTGAAAGGGGAAGGGATATGGAAGAATCCACAAGAAAAAAAATCATCGTTCCTTGGGATTTCAGGGAGGAGGCACAGTACCCACTTCTTCACGCGTACCAGTTGGCACAAGTACGAGGAGACGATATAGTCCTTCTAACTACCATAGAGCGCCCAGGAATTTTCGGGAGCAAAGAGAAGTTTACCAACCAACACATAGAACTTCAGCAGCGTATAGAAGCAGAAGCGGCGCGCTACAATGAGAAGCTACGCGCCGAGTTCGCCACAGGATCGCCTACTACTCCCGTTGTTACCCACCCCGATTTCCCAGATGTACCCCTCTCAGCTGCACGAGAACTCGAGCAAGTAGAAATCTTTGGCGAAGTCCTCCCCTACGATAACTTGCGCAACGATTTCCGCGATTACTATTACACACATAATGCCAACCTTGTAGTAACTCGCCAATTCATTACTCCTTTGGGTGCAAAAAAAGAGGATGACATGATCGAGTTCCTCCTTCGTGTGAAGTCGTCACGACAAGAAGGAATTCCCTTCATTATTGCCAATAACGCACCTACCCACAAGTATTATACGGACTTAGTTGTGCCCGTTACACCGCATCGGACGTTCAAGGAAACGGTGCGCTGGATCATACAGATCTCAAGCTACTACCACTGCAATGTAAACCTGATACGTCCTCCAGCTCTCAACGATGCGATGCAGAAGTTCAATTTATCCACGAACATCAACTTCGCCAAAAAATATTTCGAGGAACTAGACATTATTTATGGTTTGAAAACAGGGAATCGGAAAGTGAAGTTCGAGGACTCTGTTTTTGAGTTTATGAAGATGATCGATGCAGACCTGCTGATACTTATGAGCGATCAGTTCTCATCTTACTTTCCGAACAAGCGTGTAGATATTGATACGCCCGTAATGTTTATCAACCCCATTTTAAAGAAATTCCAGAGTTTCAATTAGTTGCTCTCTTTGCTTAGAGGTATTCGTTACGAACAACGTGCAACGTCTTATTATAAAACAGCAATCGCCGTGTTTCACATAACAAAGGCAGCGGGACGATACGTGGATCGCTTCATTCTGGTAGGGGAAATAGCCACTTTATTGGGGTTTGTAGTATACTTCCTTACTGATTGGCTTGATGTCTATCGCGAACGTCTGTTTTTTGCGCTTTTTCTCTTACTGGGTCTTGTCGCACTTCTTCATGGAATGCGCTGTAAGGCGAGAGTGTGGGGCGCACTGGGCGGCATTGGGGGAGCTGTGCTTATTATTACAACAATACTTTACGCGACTACGTTGGATACCCTTGTGCAGGAATACAGTCCGCTAGCACTTGGTTTGGGAACATTGCTTTCTCTGCTATCTTTGGTCTTTGGTAGACCAGCTCAAGAATAGATAATTGTTCATAAAATCTGACACGACTATGGGAAGATTCTTACATTTCTTTGATACTCTCGAAGAAAAGCGCCGTTTAAGCCATATTAAGGGGTTAATGGCACTAGCAGCAGCCGATGGGCACATAGATGACTGTGAAACAGATATAGTGGCTGAAGTAGCGGAGCGCTTGCATATTACCGATGACGAAGTGAAACGCATATTTAAACATCCTGAAAGTATCAAATTCGAAGCGCCAGAGAGCGAGGATGAGCGACTACTGCTGCTATACGATTACGTTGTAGTAATGTTAGCCGATAAAGTCATTGAGCAGCACGAACTTTCATTCTGCTACAACACCGTGGAGAAGCTCGGATTTAAACGAGAACTCGCCCATGAGATAATATCGAAGATCGTGGGCGACCGTGACCATAAAGTACCTATGGATACCACATTGCAGGAAGTAGCAGAAATTCTACATCGCTAATAGCTGCCGTAGTGAACAGTTCGGTCTCTCATTTGCTAGAAGCAAGATAGATGGTAGCAATCGCGGTACGTGTTATTCTCCAAGGAGCATTTCTCTGCCTTTTGGGTTGGCTGTTTTGTGATATCAATTCGTTTGAGATTTATTCGTGGTACTCGGGTCTTTGGCACGGACTTTTTCTACCCGCCAATTTTGTGCGCCACCTAATTTGGGATGACGTGCTCTATATTGCCCCTTTACACACGGCTGCCTATACCATTTGGTATTGGATTGTAGGAGGTCTATCGATTTTATCGTTTTTCATACGAAGGAGGAGACGATAGATCTCGCGATTATATACACCGAAGAAATACAAAAAAGGCGTGCTTCTCGGCACGCCTTTTTTATTGTCTTCTAATTTCCTCGTTTTATGCCCCAGCGAATTTGTATTCGGCTTGTATATCGCTCGTAAGGCGCGTAAAGAGGTCTTCTTGTAGCGCATCGGCAACATCGAGCGCTTGTAGCAATACGCGGTCAGAGAAAGCTTGCAGAAGGTCTTGGGCATGCAAGGGCAAACTCTTATAACAAGCTAAGTATTGTGTTTCCATCTCCTTCTGACGCTGTGCTGTTTCGGCTTCAAACTTAGCATAGGTAGACTGAATCATGGGCGCGTACGCATTGAAATTCACCATGCCAAGCGTCATTACCTTACGCATCTTCCAATAAGCAGATTCTACACTAGAATGGTCTGTACCGAGCATATAGGCTTTCGGATACGAGGTAATACCCTGATATAGCGGTACAAATGCCCCAAGAGCCGCCATTCCCATTGCATAGTAGTCTACGCGACCAATGGCTTGTGGTAACTCAGGACGCACGTGCAAGATATGCGTTTGTGTGGTACGGAAAATAGATACAGGGCGGTAAGGCTCTTTTGGATTAGCATGTAGATATGGGTCGTGCTCTGTGCCATTGTAGTGGAATCGGAATACACGGCGCATATCATCCAAAGTAATGGGAGTTTTCGCCTTTGCAAATACGGGGAAGGTGTTCTTTGTGACATCATTCTTGATATCAGGACTCAGCATCCCCTGTAGCCCCCAAACACGCGGATAGTTATAGGTGGTATCTAACTTCACATCTCGGATGTATGCAGTATGAAAATCGAACTCGCCATCCGTTGGGTTGTAGAGTTGATGTTTAGTAGCAAATTCTATGAGATCGGCAGAAGCCATATAGTTCTCTTTGTCCTTGGGGTCGTATTTGCGGAAACGGCTTTGGTTTCCTGTTACGAAATACTGATCCTCTGGCATCTTGCAAGCCAGCCATCTGTGTCCAGAAGCTGTTTCTAAGTACCAAATCTCGCGACTGTCGACAAAGCCAACGCCGAACCCCTCAGCCACTCCGAACTGCTCTATAAGCTTGCCTAAACGCTCTACACCTTCGCGTGCGGTGTGTATGTATGGTAGCACGATGTTGAATACTGAATTCTCTGCCACTCCGCTCTCTACCAGTGGGTCTGCAGCAAGTGCCTTTTCACTACTGAAAATACTTTCTGTAGCACTCATACCGACCCCCGCAGTATTAAAACCCGCACTCCCCCAATGTCCTGGCAGATCGAAGGTAGGCATTGCCGTGTAGCCTAACGCTTTTTTGGGGAGATCGCAGCGGAAAGGACTATCGCGCGCTATAAAACTCTCTGGACCATTGTCCGTATCGGCATACATCTCGAGGTTCTTAGCGTACATCGCATTCCAGTCCTCCGACCGAGCTACAATCATAGAGCCATCTGCGGTCATCTGCTTGCCCACGATGAGTGTGGTGCATTCTGAGGGAAAAGCGTTAACTCGTTTTTTAGTACTCATATTGTTCTGATATTAAGAGGCAACTGCCTCGGAATGTTAAAAGAATAAGAAATAGCGCGGTGTACGACCTTTGTAGCTAAGATACTCCTCACCGTACGTGGCAGCGCAGTAACGTTCTTCGCCCAAAATCACATGATGTGTTTCGTAGATGAGCAATACTGTAACAATAAGCAGCCAGAGCGATGCACATGCAATGCAGGTGGCAAGCATTCCAACTGAAAAGAAAAAATACATAGGGTTGCGCGAGAGTTTATACACACCCCCCTGTACGGTTTTGTCTAATGGCGTTTGCCAATAACTGATAAAAGCTGCAAGAAAGCCCACAAGCGACAGGGCAAAAAGAATTAAGCCTATGAAGAAAAAAGGGGTATGGAAACGAAAGGGGACAAAGAGCGAAAGGATTAGGATTGCGGCTTGCCACACAAAGCTCATCCGCGCGTGTCTCTTATCCGTCGGTGTGTACCACGAGGTATCCGTTGCTCGCTTGCCCGTTTCACGGAAAAACACCATAAAAAGAAGCTGGATAAACACCAGTCCAAAAGAGGGAATCCACGCATTCCAAAGTCCGAACTGGAGAGAGGTGTAGTAGCAAATACAATTCATCTTGCGTCACATTGATGACGCAAGTTAGCAAAACTAATTAGAATCGATCTCTATAAGTCGTTTTTGCAGAGCAAACATCTTATCCCGATACTCGGCAGCCAGCTTGAATTGTTTCTCCTTGGCGGCCTGTTTCATCATTTTCTCTTGACGCTGTATCTCCTTTCGGAGTTCTGCTACACTGACATAGGATGCTTGTGGTTCGGCGGCAATAAGAGGCTCGTCAGAAGGCGCTTTTACCTCAACGAGGGGTTCAATCTCCTCAAATAGGAATTCTACAGCACTGCCCTCAAGAAGAGACTTTCGCTCCTTCTTCTTCAACTGCTGTGGTGTAATATTGTGCTCAGTGTTGTAGGCAATTTGTTTCTCGCGACGGCGCAGCGTCTCATCTATCGTTTGCTGCATAGAGTCCGTTATATGGTCGGCGTACATAATTACCAAGCCGTTAACATTGCGAGCAGCTCGCCCTGCCGTCTGTGTAAGCGCACGAGCAGAACGAAGAAAGCCCTCCTTGTCGGCATCAAGCACAGCAACAAGCGATACTTCGGGTAAATCCAACCCTTCACGTAGCAAGTTTACGCCGATAAGCACATCAAACGCGCCTGCACGGAGATCGTCGAGAATGCGAACGCGTTCAAGTGTATCCACATCTGAGTGGATATATTCGCATTGTACTCCGACACCCCGCAAGAAATCGGTCAGGTTCTCTGCCATCTTTTTGGTAAGCGTAGTGACAAGCACGCGTTCTTTCTTGGCAGTTCGGAGCTGAATCTCGTGCAAAAGATCATCTATCTGCCCCCGAATAGGTCGCACGTCTATAGGAGGATCTAGCACTCCAGTAGGACGTATCAGCTGTTCTACAACAATTCCTTCGCTTTCCTTGAGTTCGTACTCGGCTGGAGTCGCACTTACATAAAGTACTTGCCCTACCTCTTCGCAGAACTCGTCGAATTTCAACGGGCGATTGTCTAATGCGGCGGGCAGACGGAAACCATACTCCACTAAGTTCGTTTTACGCGAAAAGTCGCCACCATACATGCCGCGTATCTGTGGTATCGTTACATGACTCTCGTCTATCACCGTGATAAAGTTGTCGGGAAAGTAGTCAAGTAGACAGAAAGGGCGCGATCCTTCTGGTCGTCCATCAAAATAGCGTGAATAATTTTCTACCCCTTTACAATAACCGAGTTCGCGCATCATCTCTAAGTCATTTTCGACACGTTGCTTGATACGCTTTGCCTCAAGGGGTTTATCGATACTATTGAAATAATCTATCTGTTTCACAAGGTCGTCTTGAATTTCTCGCACAGCGCGTTTTAAGCGCGCTTTTGTCGTAACAAATATGCTTGCTGGGAATATGATCACCTCTTCTAGTCTATCGTCTATTATATGCCCTGTAACGGGGTCGAAACTCTGTAGTTGTTCTATCTCGTTTCCCCAGAAGATAACTCGATAGGC
>CAUVMY010000060.1:0-7226 GCA_963552845.1 uncultured Bacteroidia bacterium | reverse complement strand
TACCACGCTTTCTTACTATCTTTCGCATAGCAAAGCGATAATAGTAAGATGGAAGAACTACAACGCATCCTCCCCATTGGGGTACAAGATTTCAAAAGTTTACGCAAAGACGGTTTTCTGTACATAGATAAAACCCAATTCTTATATCGCCTTGTACACAAAGGGAAAGTGTACTTTCTGAGTCGTCCGCGCCGTTTCGGGAAAAGTCTTTTTCTATCTACACTAGCTGCTTATTTCAGTGGAGAGAAAGAATTATTCAAAGGTCTATACATTGAGAAAGCAGAGGAAGAGTTTGCGGCACGTATGGGGTGTGAACCATGGGAAACAACGCCTGTACTTTACTTAGACCTGAACGCTAAGAATTTTGATTCGGAACAAGCGCTACTCGATACACTTGAGCGTCATTTAATAAATTGGGAAAATGACTACGGAATAGAGCGACGCTTTGATGCTCCTGAAGATAGATTTTACGATATCATCGAACAGATCTACAACAAAACCAAGAAACGGGTAGCCATATTCGTAGACGAGTACGACAAACCGCTTTTGCAAACATTAGAAAAAGAGCAACAGCAGCTACATGAAAGTTATCGGCGTACGCTCGCGGGCTTCTACTCAACCATTAAGTCGAGCGATAAGTACATCCGATTTGCTTTCCTGACCGGGGTTACTAAATTTAGCAAGCTCAGCGTATTTAGCGGGTTAAATAACCTCAACGATATTAGTCTGGATGATCAATACGCGGGCATTTGTGGTATTACTGAAGAAGAACTACAATCGAATTTTGCGCCCGAAATCAGCGCACTAGGCAAAAAGCTTGCACTAAGTGACCAAGATACTCTCGCTGTTCTCAAAAAGAAATATGACGGTTACCGTTTCGCGATAGAGGGGGAGAACGTTTACAATCCTTTCAACCTACTCAAGGTCTTTCAAAAGCTTAGCCTAGGCTACTATTGGTTCGCTACGGGCACACCAACCTTTTTGGCGAAGAAACTACAAGAGATACAATACAACCTCCCCGAACTCAATGATGATGTACGCCTCACACGGATTGACCTTGAGAATCCGCACGAGTTTGCGGATGACCCCATACAGATTCTTTACCAAGCGGGCTATCTTACCATAAAAGAGTACAACAAGGAGTATGAAGAATTTACGCTTGGTTTCCCGAATGACGAAGTACGTTATTCTTTCTGGGAGCTATTATTAAAGTGCTGTTTTACAGCTCCAGCTACTGTTCGTTTGACCGAGATTAACAGGTTCGTGGAAGCGGTAAAATGTGGCGATGTCGATGCATTTATGGCGCGCATGCAGTCTTTCATTGCGGGGATGGGGTATAGTCCTACCTCCGAGGTGGAGCTTCTTGAGTGGAACTACCAGATGGTCTTCTACCTTGTTTTTCGCCTTATGGGGTTGCACGTACATACCGAAGTACATAACATTCAGGGACGTGCCGACTGTGTAGTAGAACTACCCGACACAGTTTACATCTTCGAGTTCAAACTTTGGAGTGTGGGTACTCCAGAAGAGGCGCTAGCACAAATCCGTGAAAAAGGATACGCCGTACCCTACCAAGCGTCAGGAAAGAAGATTATTGCCATTGGGGCAAGTTTCGATGAGACGAAGCGCAACATCGAGGCGTGGAAGTGTGAGACGCTTTAGTGCTATATCATAGTTTTATAAGTTTTGCTCTTTCGCTACTATCACAATGTAGCAAATATGAGAGTACTTTATTGATGCATTCTATGCGCTCTATTTTATAAAAAATTGAAATACAATATTTTGCATCAATGAAACATTTTATATGCTTTTCGGAACACTACGCCCAACAGAATCTACAATATTTGTATTGCGAATATGCAAAAAGGTTCAAGTAGAGATAGCTCTTTTAATTCTTGACTGTTTTCAAATAGACTATGCTATGCTTTCTTGCTGAAGTGGTCTATAGGAGCATAATTATCAATAAGATTTTATTAAAAGGCTATTTATTGGTCTGTGAAAGAAACAGTTCTGAAAACTTAAAACACAAGATAATGAAAAAACGTTGGTACGCTTATACAACCTTACTGGTTACTTTGTCGTTAGTAATCAGTTGTGTAAAAGGAGAGGATAAGAAACCCTTTATTACACGTTGGCAAGGCACAGCGGGACAAACATTAAGAATCCCCATTGTAGGGACAAACTTCAAGATTGTCGTAAAAAAAGAAGGCGTTACCCTCCTAGACGAGACAATCAGTGTTGAAAAAGCAGATACACCCTACATACTCAATACTGCCACTGACGGTGAATATATTGTAGAAGCTGGTCCTCAAAATGTACAATACATTCAATTTGTGGAAGATAAAGCAAAACGTGGAAGTGCAGAAGCTCTTCTTGTAGTAGAACAATTTGGCGATGTAGAATGGACTACCATGTTCCAAGCATTCTATGGGTGTAAAAACATGACGTTTGACTCAAGCATTGACAAACCCGATCTGAGTCGAGTAACCGATATGAGTCAAATGTTCAGAGCTTGCTCGAAATTTAATGAGCCGATTGGGAACTGGGATGTTAGTAGTGTTACAAAGATGGTGGCCACATTTTTCAATTGTCCTATTTTTAATCAAAACTTAAATGACTGGGATGTAAGTCACGTCACGACGATGTCTCAAATATTCCGTTGGTGTGTAAAATTCAACCAACCGTTAGACAAATGGAAAGTGAGCAATGTTACAGATATGGTGGCAATGTTCATGAGCTGCCGAGAATTTGCACAGACGCTCTCATCTTGGGATGTTAGTAATGTAACCGATATGAATTTGATGTTCGCTGGTTGCGATGCCTACGACGAAGACCTCTCTGGTTGGGCTCTAAACAAGTGCCGCGTCTTACAATTGCCTACAGGTATGAGTACCACTAATTATGATAAGTTTTTGACACACTTTGCTTCAGATGAAGCTACTCTTACAAACTTCACACTTACTGCTCTGAACCTAAAATATTCCGATGCGGTCAAAACTGCACGTACAAAACTCATCAATGAAAAACAATGGGCTATCGTACATGATACTCCTGAGGGAGGCAATAATTGCAATTCCTTCATTATCGGAGGTTTTCAAGTAAATAGTGATAACGTAAAAAATCTGACCCAAACGCTTACCGATGCCCA
The DNA here is from genome assembly GCA_963552845.1 of uncultured Bacteroidia bacterium. Lineage (GTDB taxonomy): Bacteria > Bacteroidota > Bacteroidia > Bacteroidales > CAJPTX01 > Bacteroides_D. The sequence continues at coordinate 4,078 of CAUVMY010000060.1, read as the reverse complement.
TGTTCTGAAAAGCGGCTCTGTGACTCTTGATGTCACTACCACACCTGCGATTCTAACTCTAAATAATGCAATTATAGAATCTCTTACCCCCTTTTCTTTTGGTATGACAGGAATGTTTCTTGGTCTAACAATCAAACTAACTGGAGAAAACCATATCAACTCAGCACAAGGCGGCATGGCTATGGGCAAATTGAATATTGTAGGTAATTCGATAGAAGATAAACTGATTGTCAACGGTGTCTCTTTTGCATTACAAATAGGTGGGAACGATTCGCCTCTTTCTATCCAAAATTGCACTGCGGTATTTGAAAGTGAGAAAGAGAATACAATTAAAGGACACGTCCAATTTAGTAGCATGACCGTAGACAACGCCGTTGTAAAAGTTAGGGCACATAACGAATTTTCGCCAATTACCTCTTTCAAATCGTTTGCCTTAACCAATTGCAAAATTGTATACCCTACTGGCGCACAATTTGCTGATGCACAACACGGAGTAGTCGGTGCAAAGGGAGTTCTTCTCAAAGATGAATGGCTTATAATCCATCCCGTTACACAACCTTTTGTGCCTGTTAGTACCGTAAATATAAAACCTGACAAACTCTCCATGGCTCTTGGCACTATAACACACCTCAAGGCTGTTTTTGAACCCTCAGATGCTACTATACAAGAAGTAACTTGGAGCAGTACAGACACGAATATTGCGGAAGTAGATAAGGATGGAAATGTAACCGCTAAGAGGAATGGTTCTGCCACAATCAATATCATCACAATCAATGGAAACAAAACGGCAACCTGCACTGTGACGGTAACTATCCCTGTAACTGGAGTAACGCTAACCCCCGAAACAGCAGAATTGAAAGTAGGTGAAACGAAGAATCTTATAATCACTGTAGCACCCGAAACAGCAACCAACAAGAAGTACACCTGCACAAGCGATAAAGAAAGTGTAGCAACGGTAGATAACACGGGGCTTATTACAGCGAAGAGTGTGGGTACTGCCAAGATAACAGTAACGACAGAGGACGGGAATAAAACAGCAACCTGCACTGTGACGGTAACTAAGCCTACAGTCGTAGACGATGTGGCTTTAGCAACTATATCCGTATTCCCAAACCTATTTCAGGAGCAACTCAAGATCATAAAACCTAACGATGAAAATGCAATACGTTATGCGTTAATCAACGCACTAGGAATAAAAATGCGCAGCGGTGTATTGAACGAAAGAGAAACAATAATCAATACAGAGAATCTTGAGACTGGTCTCTACGTATTACGATTAAACTGTGAAAATGGCGCAGAAAAAGCATTTCGTCTAGTAAAATACTAAGAAGATTAATCGTAGCTTTTGACCGTTTCCAACGGTAAGCGGACACAGCTCCTATACGCTGTGTCCGCTTATTTTTCTAGTAAAAGCTTACAAATAAAAAACGGGTACTAGCCCATAGGGCAGCACCCGTTCTAAATATTTGCGTATAGAAGCACTCCTAACCTTGTGCAACCCCTACCTGAGCCGAGGGCATTATCATGGCTTTAGCGTTTTCTTTTAAGAAGTGTAGACGATTAAAGAAGTTCACCTCACTAACACCACTATCCAAATCTAGGAAAAGAAGACTAAGGTTTGGATAGATGTCTCGCACTTTTTTCTCAATCCCTTTAGCCACTATGTGGTTTGCTATACATCCAAAGGGCTGAAGACATACCACACTGTTAATCCCCTCTTTTGCAAAGCGCACAAATGAAGCGGGAATTAACCACCCCTCACCAAATTGAGCATTAAGGTTGATAACCGACGATGCCATCTGTGCCTCATGACTCGGCATCCCTATGTGACGATAGAATGGAAAACTCTTTACCCGACTCTCCATTTTACGTATGATACGGAAGAGCAAACGCTCTATCACGGGAAGAAGGCTTACAATGAGTGACGAATTTTCAATCTTGTCTTTTACTCGTACGCGGGCACTCGCAAGTCCTTCTAGGAAGAATTCGCACAATGCTGGCACTACGGGTTCTATTCCTTGAGAGGCAAGCCAATCTACCACGCCGCGGTTGGCATAACTATTATACTTAACGAAGATCTCACCAACTATCCCGACGCGCGGCATCACTTTCGGCGTTATAGCTTGGTTAAATTCCTCAGCCGCCTGATCCAAAAGTCCGTACATCTGCTTCGTTTCGTTGTTCTTTAACAACTTCATACCAAGTTTGGTGTACTTATCAAACAATTGCTGAGCTAAGCCTTCCCTACGCTCACGTACCCGAGATGCTTGAAAAAGCGTAGAAAGTATATCGGCATATACCAAAGCACGCACCACAGGAAGCATCAGTTTCTTCCACGGGATCTTGAATCCTGGCTGCTCATTAAACTCTCCACTCCCAACGGAAACCGATATCACAGGAACATCATCCAAACCCACTTGTTGCAAAGCCTTCTTCACTAAGGCAATGTAATTCGTGGCACGACACTGTCCGCCCGTTTGTGTTATACCGAATGCTACTTCTTCACGCTTATACTTTCCTGTTGCAATAGCTTGCATAAAATCACCCACCACGAGAGTAGCAGGGTAGCAGATCTCATTGTTGCTATAACGCAAACCGTAAATAGCAGTGGACTCTGAACTTGGGGGAAGATTTACCGCTTTGTAGCCAGCTAACTCAAAAAGTATAGGCAAATAAGGCGAATAGGGATCTCCGAACCACGGCATGAGTATCGTTCTATTACGATCCTTATCCTCGAACACACAATGAGCTACGTGTGGCGTCTTATCTGCTTCGTTGTCTACTCCTTCACGCAACTTCAGACTCTCGATCAATGAACGTATACGCAGACGAAGCGAACCGACATTGCTCACATCGTCTACTTTCAGTACTGTTGCCGTCTTTCCCGTTGTACGAAGTATCTCGGTAGATTCGTCTACTACATAGGCATCTGGACCACAACCAAACGATGTTATTTGCACGTAATGCACATTACGTCCTGCTTTGGCAGCCCAATGCGCTGCCGCTATAATACGATTCGTGAATCCCCACTGATGGACACTTACTGACCCCTTGGGGTCTAACTCATCGCGGCGTGCAATATCTTCCGTTACCACATCAACACCAAATTCTGTAATGATTTGCGAAACCTTGTGCTGTATCAATGGGTCGGTATGATACGGACGCCCTGCAAGCATTACAAGCGTACGCCCCTCTTTTTCTGCCTCTGTGGCTATTTGCTCATTATGTTTAATGAGGTCTGTAAAGAAACCTTCTTGTTCCTCTAATGCTGCGTCAAATGCCTCATTAAACGTCTTTTTAGAAATGGGGAATACCTCTTTTGTGAAACTCTGCAAGTATTCCCAGCACTGCTTCTTGAGCAACTTATCGTCCTTGAAGCTAATGGAAGGTGCATCTATTTCAAGGTTCTCGGGCAAATGACCTATGAGAGCACTCCGAAGCACTTCTGAGTAACCAGATACTACAGGGCAGTTGAAACTGTTGCTTACCCCTGTTACCTCTTTAGCTTCGTAAACAACGAATGGAACAAAGACCCTATCAACTCCGCGCTTAATCAGGTCTAGTACATGCCCGTGTGCTATCTTGGCAGGGAAGCAAACGTTATCGGACATAACGGTATGTGCCCCTTTCTCGCTGAGACGAATCGTAGACTCGCCCGAAACCTTTACCTCAAATCCGCACTTCGTAAAAAGTGTAAACCAGAACGGGAAATGTTCATACATCCCCAGTATACGTGGAATTCCGATTATGGGGGCTTTCTTGTTCGCTTCTGTAACAGGATGTTGTGGCGATTTGTAATCAAACACACGTTTGTACTTCCATTCGCTCACGTTCACTCCCTGCTTGTGTGCTTCACCCTGATTACTGAATACCTTTTCGCACTTGTTGCCCGCAAAATAGATTTCCCCGTTGTCAAACTCAAAGGTGGTAACCTCACAATGGTTGTAGCAACCTTTGCAACCTCCTAACTTCGTAGTATGTGAAGCAACTTTTGCAACTTCCACCAAGTCTCGTTGTGTAAATTGCCGCTGCTGTGCTTCTTGTTGTGCATGCAATGCTGCACCAAATGCCCCCATTA
>CAUVMY010000059.1:0-7247 GCA_963552845.1 uncultured Bacteroidia bacterium | reverse complement strand
GTATTGGCGCTGGGATTGTACGTGCTGTATCTCATCCTCAGCTGCAACTACGCCTCAGCAAACGAGCGGCGAGAACATGGAAATCTATTGTTCCGTTGGTTTAAGGCACAAGAATACAAGGGGAGTGAACAGAACTGGGCAGTTGTGCAAGATCATAGAGGTCTTTTATACGTTGGGAACAACGAAGGAGGAGTACTAGAATACGACGGAGAAAGGTGGCGACGAATTGCTGTAACCGAAAATAGAATTGTACGCTCATTGTCGGTGGGCGAGTCGGGAGTTGTTTATGTAGGACTGGTTGGCGATTTTGGACGACTATTGCCAGATAAAAATGGTAAGCTAGCCTACCGTTCTCTAGCTACTTCACTCGACGAAAATATACCCTCATTTAGCGATGTATACAAAACTTATACGATAGGTAACACCATCTATTTTTGTACTACCTCTTATATATTTGCATACAACGAAGACGAACGAAAACTGAAAGCATTTCGTCTCCCGACTGTGCATGCATTTCTTTCTTTTCAATGGGGCGACGAAGTTGCAATATCTACATTCACTGACACCATCTTTCGTTTTGCTGGGCGTAATTTCTCGCCTCTGCTAATGAATTGCCCTGACGATTTACCAGAACGTCAAATTTATGGTATGATCCCACTGGGGACAGATTCCATACTATTGGCTACCAATAGGTGTATGTTCTATACCCTTTCGCGCAGCACGGGGCGTGTAGAATCATTGCCTCAGAATTGGGGTGGAGAAGTCATCAAAAGCTTGCGTGAGGAAGAGGCAATACCCTATTCGCTACGTCTATGCTCCAATGGCAATATCGGAGTGGGATTTATCTTCTCAGAAGACGTAGCATACGTAGAGTTAAACCGAACGGGAAGTGTAGTTTACACAGCAGGGATTTCTAGCGGGTTAGCAGATCCCTTCGCAATGGATCATCTACATACTACTGATGGCTCATTATGGTTATCCCAAAATAATGGAATAACAAAGATCGAACAGCAATCAGCTATACGTAAATTTGATGAAACAAATGGTGTGAGCGGTGCCGTGCTCGACGTACAACGCTTTGAAGATGCCTTGTATCTAGGTACAATGTCGGGCGTACAGCGGCTCGTATATAAGGACGGAGTATGGCAGTTCGTCTCGCTCGTAGGAGCAAATCAGCCAGTTTGGGATCTCCATCCATACTACGATCCCCTCTCTGGACGGAGAACACTCCTAGGATTGGGAATGAATACGCTCTATAGTATAAAAGATGATAAAGTTTCGGTCTTCTCTTACAGTGATCACGACCAACAGTTCGGAGGGTTTGTACTATGCGATACTAGAGATGATGCGCGTACACTCTATGTAGGAACACCATCTGGCGTAGTGCGTTTGTATCAAAGAGACAATGGTATATGGACGCGTACGCAACTCTTTCAGAACGAAATTAACGATGAGGTTCGCTCGCTCGTTTGCGATTTCGATAATAATTTGTGGATAGGTACTTTAACCAATGGTGTCTATGTCTTAAAATTACGAGGAGGAGAAGCCTCCAATCTTCGTCATATTGACGAACACTGTGGTTTGCCAACAATGGTGAATAACGAGGTCTTTTTCCTAAATGAGAAAACATATATAGGTACGGAACACGGACTTATGGTTTACGATTGGCAACGCGATACGCTTTTGCGTGTAGATGCCGATAGCAAACCGCAGTATCTATCGCGTGTTGCAGGGATGCGTAACAAGGTAGTAGCGCAACGACTAAATGCAGAAACGCAGGAATATTACATCGCAATGAGTTTGCTCGATGCCAAAGGCAACCTCTCGGGAGAGGATACAAAGCCTTATGCTCGATTACCACATCAGTGGTGCGATAAAATCTATTGGGACGACGATAATAGCATTTGGTTCACATACGGAGCGAGTCTCTACAATTTTGACCTCTCCCAGAGCAGAGACTACGAACACCCTTTCAGAAGCTTTGTACGGAAGGTACACGCTATCCGTGCCGATTCGATACTCTTTGGTGGTACGTACTACACTATGCCTGATTCCGTGTATCATATATTGACCGAACAGCCCGAAGATAGGGAGTTGCATTTACCCTACCGAGAAAATTCTGTCGCATTTGAAGTTGGAACAGATTTTTTTGAAGGCGAGGCGATGCAGTACAGCTATCGTCTACGTAATAGCGGCGACGATTGGACAAAATGGGAAGCACAGCCCGAAATTCGTTATATGAATATTGCACCAGGAAGTTATGAATTCCAAGTGCGTGCAAAGAATCTTTACGGAGTAGAATCGAATATAGCGTCCTATCGTTTTACGGTTGATCCCCCGTTTTATCGTACAATTTGGGCATATATCTTCTACTTCATTCTGCTCTGTCTTTTGGTGTGGGGTATAGTAGTGCTAAATACCCGTCGTGTACTTGCTGAAAAGAAGCGTTTACAGATTCTCGTAAACGAACGTACTGCAGAAGTAGTAGCACAAAAGGAACGTATTGAAGGACAGAATAAAGAGATCCTGAATAGTATTAACTATGCAAGCAAAATACAACGTGCCGTACTACCCACGATGGAAACGGTACGTGAACTCTTCAACGATTCGTTCCTCCTCTTCTTTCCGCGCGATGTCGTAAGCGGCGACTTCTACTGGATGCGTGAACTTGATGGAAAGAAAATTTGCGCAATTGCCGACTGTACGGGGCATGGAGTGCCTGGAGGATTTATGAGTATGCTGGGTGCCACTTTCTTGCATCAAGTGGTCAGTTCGCTAGAAGAAGTACATACTGACGAGGTGTTAAATCGTTTGCGAGCAGCTGTAATTGAAAGCTTGAAACAAACAGAACAGATTGGGTCTAATAAGGATGGAATGGATATTGCACTATACATATTAGACGAGAAGAAACGAAAGTTAGAATTCTCAGGTGCAAATAACCCACTGATTATAATTCGGAAAGGCGAAGTGATACAGTACAAAGCAGATAAGATGCCGATTGCCATTTACCTCAAGGGGAAGCCATTCTCGCGTGTTGAGGTAGACCTAGAGCCTGGAGATGTGCTTTATACATTCTCTGATGGCTATGTAGATCAGTTCGGAGGACCACAGAATCGAAAGTTTATGATAAAGAATTTCAAAGAACTCTTGGCAAAAATCGCCGAAAAAGATATGACAGAGCAGTACGATATTCTAACAAAGACTCTCCTTGAGTGGCAAGGGAAGGGGAGTCGTACAGACGATATTATTGTCTTTGGGCTGAGGATCCATTAAGCGGCAGATAAACGCGACAGAGTGAATTGACCTCGTCGCATAAGAGGAGAGTACTCCTAAAACAAGGGAGCTTCTGTTTGGACTTTATCGGTTATGAAAAAGGGGGTGATTTTTAAGGGCGTAGCTTGCTGCGCCCAAATTTATGAAGATAGGAAGGTCAAAAAGTACAAAACATACGATATACATGACGAAGAAGATTTTGACGTGTTTCGTTGCTCTGTTTCTGACAGCTGTGGTCTATGCACAGCAGCGCAGTATAACAGGGGTGGTCACAGCGGCAGATGATGGGCAGCCTTTGCCGCAGTTGGCAATACAGATTAAAGGAACGCAACATGGTGTGGTAACCGATCTCGAGGGAAAGTACTCTATAACTGTTCCTAACGCAGAGTCGGTGCTCATTTTTGCCTATACAGGCTATGAGACCCAAGAAATACGAGTAGGCGAACAATCCACTATTGACGTTGTGATGCAAACAGCGAACGAGGAGATAGACCAAGTGGTTGTCGTCGGCTATGGTACGGGACGAAAAATAGGCTCAACCGTAGGAAAATTGGCCAGTGTAGATCAGAAAAAGCTGCAAGAGCGTCCCACAGCAAATGCATTAGATGCTCTTGCTGGGCAAGTTGCAGGACTGTCTGTATTAACTATGGGCGGCGAACCCTCTGCAAAGGCATCGCTCACGCTCCACGGAGCTGGTTCTCTCAAAGGGAATACTGAACCATTGTATGTAGTGGACGGAATACCTGTTAATAGTATCGCAGGGCTCAACTCAAATGATTTCGATCGCGTGGATGTCCTCACAGATGCATCCGCTACATCTATCTATGGCTCACGTGCTGCCAACGGAGTGGTTTACATTACTACAAAACAAGGAAAATCGACGGAGGAAAGCGGGAATGTGAATTTGCGAGCTTCGTATGGGGTCAGTATGCTGGCTTCCGACAAGTTTTACGAAGACCATCTCTCCACTCCCGAATACTACGACTTCCAGAAAGAGATTGGGCATCTAACTGATGCACAAGTTCAAGCATTGCGCAATACCTATGGAGACAAAACTTTTGAGTGGTGGAAGTATGTATACAATCAGTATACACCTACGCATACGGCTGATGTGTCATTCCAAGGAATGAGTGGTGCTACCTCATACTATGTTTCGGGCGGATATTACTATTCCCAAGGCTTGCGTCAAGGATCATCCTATAACCGCTATAATGCACGTATCAACGTCAATACCAAGATGAAGAGTTGGCTTAGGATGGGAGCTAATACAGGATTGAACTACGCCGAAACACATACGAATCAAGATGGGCGTACGTCTGATGTAGGCTTGGTAAGTTCCATACGACCCTACTTGTCGCCGTATGATGCCGATGGGAATGAGATAGAAGGGCAGAAGATTCCAGGCACAGGAATGTATAGTCGGAGCTATATAGACAAAATGCGTATCAACTGGTATACAAGCCCAAGTCTAACGTTGTCGGGCTATGTATCGATAGAGCCGTTGCAGGGATTAACTGTCAAAACGCAGGCAGGAGTTGAAGCAAATGCCTACCATTTCTATTCGCGTCTCTTACCCAGTTTCGCGGGAGACGGTGCTGGGCGGGGGAGTGAAACTGAGAGAGCCTCAACGCTATCCACGATTACTACAACTGCCGAGTATAGAATGACTTGGAAAGAGAAACACCATATAACGCCTCTGATAGGACATGAATATATCTATGGGTATACAAAGAGCCTTTTTGTGAGCGGCACAAAGATGTCAGACGACCGTCTCCTACTTTTGGATAATGCTAAGAATTTCCGTGCATCAAGTTCGTGGTATGAAAACTGGTATAACTCCTTTTTTGGACGACTAGAATATGACTACGATAGCCGTTACTTTGTCGATGCGTCGTTGCGTAACGATGCTTCTTCTCGTTTCGGACGGGAAAATCGTAATGCGATTTTTTGGTCTGTGGGTGGTATGTGGAAGGCTAAACATGAACGAGCTTTACAAACACTCCGTTGGCTCGACCGTTTAGATGTGAAATTTAGTATCGGAACAAGCGGTAATTCTTCTTATCCCGATCTAGATTGGAAGGAAAACTACCTGCATCAGTCCCTAGTACAAACCTTTACGCCTTACAAAGGCAATCAAACCTTTACGATAGGAACAGCTGGTAATCCCGATCTCACTTGGGAAAAGCAACTGAAAATGACGGCTGGAGTTGCATTCGGAATTTTTGATTTTCTCCGCGGAGATATCTCTTTCTACCGTCGTTTGACAAGTAGCATGTATCTCGATAAACCCGTTCCATACACGACAGGATTTAGAGAACTATTCTCGAATGTGGGTACTCTCTCCAATACAGGGATTGATATTCGCTTAGATGCCGTTGTTTGGCATGATGCAAAGGGGAATAACGTTACTCCTTATATTACATTCAACTATAACAGGCAACGTATAGAAGAGCTTTTCGGAGGACGTAACTATTGGGTGATCCCTGGGTCGGGAGTAGCATATGCCAAAGGACATCCAGTTGAATTCTGTTTCCCACGTTTTTATCGTATTAACCCTGATGACGGAAAACCGCAATGGTATCTTCCCGATGAGAATGACTTGAGTGCTACGCAAACGAATCCGAATAAAGTAACTTCTGACTTTAAGAGCAGTCTGGAACAATTGACGGGTAAACCCGTAAATGCCCCTATAAAGGGAGGCTTCGGTTTTAACGCCGATCTCATGGGATTCTACTTTCAGTGCGATTTCAATTTCGAGCTCGGGAAATGGATGTTTAACAACGATCGAATGTGGCTGACAGACCCAATTGCGCATGAGCTACAGAATTTATCGCGCGAAGTGCTGACAAAAAAATATTGGAAACAGCCTGGAGATATAGCAGATTTCCCATCAACGCAATATTATTGGACGCAGGCCGACGACCGTTTTCTTGAGAACTCCTCGTTCTTACGTTGGAAAAATTTGACAATTGGCTATGTTTTCCCAAAAGAATGGATGGCACGTACTCGCTTCTTCTCTTCGGGAAAGCTTTACGTTACTGGGCGTAATTTGTTGACATTTACAAGTTTTCGGGGACCAGACCCCGAGCTCCCAATCAATACATCACTTGGAGCTAACCCGAGTACACGACAGTTTGCTGTGGGAGTAGAATTTAAGTTCTAAGTAGTAAAGGAGGAGATAATGATGAAACGCTATATATTGTTATTTTTCGTGTCGGTGAGTATGTTTTCGATTTGGTCCTGTACGAAGGATCTCGAACCACCCCAAGCAGTTGTGAAAGAACGTTCACTAGAAACAAAAAGAGATTTATTGTCGTGGTATTATGGCTTCTATTCCTATTTCCGTACCCTACAATACGGCAATTTTGTGCTATTGCAGGAGTATCAAGCCGATATGTTAAACGCAACAAAAACCTTTGGAAATAGACACTATACACATAGTTGGAACGATTTCCATGCTTCAGAAGCCTCGGTAGGTGACGTTTACCTTGCTTACTATGCTACGATCCGAAATGTAAACTTCTTCCTAGATAAAGTAGAAACCTACACGCCTAAAACTGCGGGTGAGGCAGATACGGTGAAGATTGTCAAAGGAGCAGCTCATTTTTTCCGAGCGTATTGCTATCACGAATTAGCACTACGTTGGTCGCGTCCTTACAATCCTGACGAACTTTGTGTGCCATGGGTAGGACAGCTCGACCTTAATGCGAAAACACCGCGTGCTACTCAAAAAGAAATCTTCGATCACATTCTAGAAGATTTAGAGGCTGCTAGCAAATTCCTTGCTAAGAAAGAAGGTGTAGCAAGTTCTGACGAAGTGACGCGTGATATTGTAAAGGCACTAAAAGCACGGGTGGCATTAACAATGAAAGAATATGAGACAGCGCTAAATACTGCTAATGAGCTGATTAGTCTGGGTAAATATTCCTTGTTGGCTTCGGCTGTTGATGTGGAACGATACTGGCACGAAGATC
>CAUVMY010000058.1:0-7341 GCA_963552845.1 uncultured Bacteroidia bacterium | reverse complement strand
TTGTTGCGCTTCATGCAACAGCGCTTCTGTCTTTTGACTTATACGCAAATTGAAAATTACACGCGCCACAGTCTCGCCTACCTCTTCTAGAAAGTGTATGTCGCGTTCATTAAAATCTTCACTTAATGATGCAAATTCGATGACACCCTGTAAACGTTCATCAGTAATTAGGGGTACAAGAAGAATACTTTTCGGACGCGCATCGCCTAAAATACCAGAGGTGATAGTAAAATAATTATCGGGGATCTCGGTACGATGAATAATCCCACGCTCGTAGGCACATTGCCCTACGAGCCCCTCGCCCAATGCAAATTCGAGATGATTTAATTTTTCGCGATTATATGCGTAGGTGGCAAGACCGTAGAGTCTCTGTTTTTCTTCGTCATAAAGGAAAAGTCCTCCTTGCACAACATTTATGTAAGCAACCAACTTCTTTAAAACCTCATACCCCAACTCTTGCAAATTTGTGTACATACGGAGTACGTAAGCCACTTCATCTTTCCCTCGCGTAACCCACGAATGCTCATTTTCCTTTTGTGTGTTTGCTAAGAGGTTGTCGCGCATTCGGAGCAAGGAGCGTCCTAAACGGTCGTTTTCAAGATCTTGTATCGCAAGTGTTGCATTATATTTCCCGTCACCGATAGCCATTGCAAAATCGGCTTTTTCTTCAATACTCCGACTCTGGATTTCGTTCTTTTTCTCTAGTTCGGTAATAAGAGTTGTATTACGCGATTGAATAAATAAGTAGCCAACTCCTATAAATACGGGGAAGAAATCTATAAGAAATAGAATGGGCTGGCGAAGATGCAACGAGAAGAGCGAAGTCATCGTAAATTCTCCATTGAGAGCATCTGCCGCAAGAATCCAACTAAGTATTACAAGGAAGAAACTCAGACAAAAAAGCAGAAGCGCAACCCCAATCTCTTGGCTTCGTAAGCGCCAATGCCAGAATTTTAATTCTGACCATATCATTATATGTTTCATTTACGCCTTCTTTTCTATTTCAATAGATATGCGTTCTGTAAAGCGAGTTAATAAGTCGCGCTCTTTTTCGTCTAGAGGCTTCACGAAAGCCAACTCAAAAATACCGTTACATATTTTCTCCTGTTGTGCGAAAGGGATCATATACACACTGCAAGGCATACAGGCTCCAGTTCCCGAAGCAACTATTATACTTTCGCTTTCAACGTGATCAATGTAAAGCGGTTTCCCTTCTTTTACAACTTGTCCTAAAAGAGTTTCACCGCTCACAAATTGAAGCTCCGCTTCATTACTATAATAGGCATAGTGAGCAACCTTCCGAAAGACATCGTCCTCTTGGCGCATAAAAAGTAGTCCTTGCATAAGTTGCCATTCATTGCCGACAATCTGGAAGTACGAATCAACATAAGTCTGGAATTCACCTCCCTGAACTTCGGAGACGAGGTCTTCTAGAAGTTGCTCGGCATTCCGGGTGTCGACATTCTCTTGTTCTTTTTCAGCGTATAGGGCTCTTAATTCTTTTTCTAACTCTTCTCGTTTTGTCATCAGAGCCTGGATCATCTTCTCACTCTGTAGGCGTCTGTTTATCTCTGTCCAAATAAGTTGAATTTGGTAAATCAGCAATACATTCAAGCCTAAAGCTAATGCTATTATGAATGCATAGCTTGCAGTCAAGCCATTACTGGGGCTGTATGCAAGCAGAGCTATCCCACCGCTGAATAGAAAAGAGAGTCCAATCAATAGATATTGCCGAATGCTACGCAAACGGTTTACTTCACTCTTACTCATTAGTTACAACCTCAAATCTTCCAAATATTTTATTATCCCCTCAGTTGTTAGAATGGCATCCACAGTCGTCAATTGCAAGGAGGCTTCTGTCATGGTACGAACTTCACACTCTTGGGGGTCCTGGACTATTGCGACACCTCCCATTTTTTTCAGACGCTGCAAGCCGAGAGCGCCATCTTTATTTGCGCCCGAAAGAATTATACCTAAAGCATGTTCTCGGTACACGCGGGCCACAGAGAAGAAAGTCAGATCTATTGAGGGGCGCGAATGATTTACAACCTCTTCCGTTGAAAGCGAGAAACGATTCCCGAGTTCGACATATAAATGGTAATTTGCAGGAGCCAGATATGCGATCCCGGAGCGTATAGTTTCCTTATCATTTGGTTCTACTACGGGGAGCGAAGAACGGAGCGACAAGGCTTCATCGAAGCCTGAGCGAACGTGTTTCAAGCGATGTAGGCACAAAATGACAGGCAGAGCAAAAGCGGTTGGCAGCGACTGTAATATTCGCACCACCACCTGAAAACTACCCGCAGATCCGCCTATTACGACGACCTTATAACGTCCCGCCACTATATTCCTTTTCTATATATACTTTCCTCACGGTTGAGTACTGTAAATGTACTACCATTCTGATAACTATCCAAGCTTTCTTTTGTCCCTAGAACGAGTACACCGCCTGTTCGGAGTCGGTCAAACAGATTTTGCATATTTCTAATACCTAGCTGTAGATTGAAATAGAGGAATTGATTGCGACATAGAATGAGATGATACCTTGTATCAGCTGGTAAATTGAAAACGGGATCAAGCCGAATGAAATGCACATCAGCGAGCAATTCCCCATGAAAGAGTACTGTATCGGCTACTCTTGAAACATACTGCTCATAGGGAGCAGAAGCTTCAAAACGCACAAAATTCGCTTTATCTATCTCTTGCCTACGAAATGGTAGCTTGCAACTACAGATTTGCGTTTGGGTGTCTGTGCTCAAATAAACAGAGGTAAGTTCTACTTTGCCATGTAGCTTCAGTTCTTCTAGAACAATAAGCAGAGAATACAATTCCTCTCCTGTGTCGTATGCAGCTTGTAAAATTTTTAGATTCTCGTTTTTAGAAATCAAACTTGGGAGGATATCTTCACGGAGGTGAAACCAAAATGATGGATCTCGTAAGAGTTCAGTGGTAGGAGGTGTTATTTCGGCAAGAAGCCGCTGGTAGAATGACGGATCGCCTCCCTGCAACATCTGACAGAAAACATCTGTTTGCCTTACCCCCAATCGATTCATGGCCATTGCCATGCGTCTACTTAAAACACCCAGATTGAAATCCGAGAAATCGTCGCCATGTCCAACATGGATCGCTGCGATAATGGCTCGAATCTCTTTGATGCTCAAATCTTGGACATTAGGGGCAAACATTTCTATCTATGCTCCTCTGAGTTAGCTAGTTATTTTTCACCTTTAGGGAAGAGATAAGCGATGTCTTGCGCTAACATATAGACTCTACTTCCTCCATCGCGAGCAAGTGAGGTAAATGTGGCATAAAGTAGTGCGGATTTTTCTGTTCTGAATTTTAATACGAAGGTTTGTGAAACTCCAGCCAGAATGTTTTTCCAACTAGAGATTAAAGTTTCAGCGTGTTGCTCTACAGTGCTCGTTTCAACCTCAACAAGATCTTGAATACGTAACTCTGTTTGTTCTGCAAAGCCAAGTTGACGCAAAAGCTCTTTTAATTTTTGATTGCTTTGTAAGAGCAGACCTTCCTCAGAGAATTCGGCATAGAAGGTAGCTTGTTCAAGAACATAGGAAAGTACCTCATATTCTTGGGTTCTCCGAGTCATCTCCTCTTGTGTAGCCTGCATTTCTTCCATATTCTGGCGCATTTCCTCTTCTTGAGATCGCATCGCTTCGCGCTGTTCCTGCGACTGTTTGAGTAACTCGGCAGTACGCTGATTGGTTTGTACCTGCTGTAGCGTTTGCGCAATACTTACCGAGAGTAATTGAGCGAAGGTCACCATATAAGGTGCAAAACCTTTTAAGGAAGCCAGTTCCAGTACTCCCAGCAGAGCATCATCTGTTTTTAACGGTACTAATAGGAGTTCTTTAGGGGGTACATTGCCTATTCCCGAGGTAATTTCACAATATTCAGGAGGCAAGACATCTATATGTACAAGTTCTCGCTCAATAGCACATGTACCGACTAAACCTTCTCCTAATGAGAGATCCTGTTTGAGGAACTTCTTTCTATTATAAGCAAACGCAGAGACCAAATGCAATACTGTACCCGTTTTACGTTCTTCTGCCATATACAAAGCACCCTGAGTAGCCTCTAAATAGTTTACGATACGCTTTAAAACGACATCTGCCAAGAGAGCGATATCGTTACTATTCTCGCGGAGCAATTTTGCGAATTCTGCCAATCCTTCATTACTCCAGCTTCTGATGCGTTCTTCTTCTTTTATGTGTCCTGCCTCTATTTCTTGTTTCTGCAAGGCTGCTCTTAACTCAAGAAGTGAATTGCCTAATTCATCTCTAGCTCCCATTGGAGTATATTCTTGGGCAAGATCATTAACAGCCAAATGTTTTACAAAGGCCGTAGTATTTGAGAGTCCGTTTATAAGACGTTTGAGAGCGTCTACAATTTGAGTTACTTCTTTTTGCCCTCGAAATGCGACATACTCAGGCAAGATACCTTCTGCAAGTGCAGACAAGTTAGAATACAAAGACTTGAGAAATCGGGTTTCGCGATGCGTATAATAGCTTAGCATTAGCCACACAAGAAGACTACCAAAAACAAATAATGCCCAGCTGTATATACGGATTCCGTTCAGATTCGCATCGAACACAGCATCGGAGACTTCAATAGCAAGAAAACAATCTAGTTCGCGGACGTAAGTAAATATTATTTCGCGTTCTTGTGTCTTACCACCATCGAAATTGATTCGTAGACTTCCTCTTCTACTGGGAGCAGAAGCCATCTGATCCATGACCTCGCGCGAGAGGCGATCTCCGTCTCGGAAGAAATGGAAATCGATCTTACCCGTCATCTGTACCACAAACGGATATCCTGTATCGCCATACATAGGATCGCGGAATAAAGAACGTAAGCGTGCGTGTTCGACTGTATCCAGATTCTTCAGATCGAGATCTAGCATTTCGAGTGTCTGAGAAAATTTCTCGGCAAAACTTTCTAGGGTTCTACTCAGCTGTTCATGAGATTCGGAATAAACCATACGTCCGAAGATGAAGATACATATCCCAAGGAATATGATGAGAGTTCCCATGGTCAAAAGACGGACTCGCACCCTGAGCCACAAACTATGTAGTGCTTCAACTACACGTAAAAACAATTTCTTCATCAGTTTCAATCTTTACGCACATACACCTGCGACAAGCGCTCAAATTTGTTAGCCCATGAACCAATAATAGATTCATGGACTCCAAGCACCAAAATACCTCCTGGGTACAAATTACGATAGAACATCTCGAAGAGACGATTCTGCAGCGACGCATTGAAGTAGATTAAGACATTCCGACAAAAAATGATATCATACCGAACAAAAAAAGGATTGATCCCTTTAACGAGGTCATTCCATCGGAAAGTCGGTTTCTTGCGCAAGGCAGGATGAATAGTAATGAGATCTCTCGCTTCGTCTATATTGAAATATTTTGCGTAGGGGATAGCGAGTTTTTCCTCATAATTTAAGGGGTTCGTATTGATTACCAGATCGAAATTATCTAGATAAGAGCGATTAAACCGATAACGATACTCGCCTTTTTGAGCAACCTGAATAATTTTTGCATTGATGTCACTGGCATACACACGAGCTTTCTCATAAAGTCCGAGTTCATTAAGCAACATCAAATTTGAATAGACTTCTTGCCCCATTGAACAGCCTGCATGCCAAACATTGAGATAAGTTTGCGCCTTAAATTTAGGATAAATGCGCGAACGCAAAAGAAGCCAAACGGAGGGATCGCGGAACAGTTCGCTAGTATTAACCGTAATAGCCTCGACCAACTGATCGCCGTAACTGGGATCTTTGGCAAGTTGGGAAAGCAATTCGTCTATCGTAATCCTCTCGTCATCAAGAACTTTGTACAGCCTGCGGCGCAATGAGCGATCAGAATAATCGCTCAAGTCGTAGGAAGTATACGCCTTAAGTGCCGTTATGAACCGGAATAAGTCATCCGAATTTTCCACTTCCTCTTCCGCTTATAACACGAAACTTGTAGTCAGGTTAGAGCTCTAACAAAGTTAAGAAATAGACAACTGTTTCTACCAAACTTGCATACTGTATAAGCGTGCATAAATACCTCCTTTTGCAAGGAGTTCCTCATGCTTTCCTTGTTCTACGATACGTCCTTCGTCGAGCACACAAATCAAATCTGCGCGTTTAATTGTAGAGAGTCTATGCGCAATTACAATAGAGGTTCTGTTCTCCATAAGATGTTCAAGAGCCTCTTGTACAAGACGTTCTGAAGCAGTATCTAATGAGGATGTCGCCTCGTCGAGTATCATAATTGGGGGGTTCTTCAGTATTGCGCGTGCTATACTCAATCGTTGACGTTGTCCTCCTGATAGCCGCGAGCCGCGATCGCCTATTTTTGTTTCGTAGCCAGCCTCTGTCTCCATTATAAACTCGTGCGCATTAGCAATCTTCGCAGCACGCACCACCTCTTCCATAGTTGCAGACTCTACACCATATGTTATGTTGTTGTAGACTGTATCGTTGAATAAGATCGGTTCTTGGTTAACATTCCCCATCAAAGCTCGCAGATCTTCGATTTTATATTCTCGGATATCGTGCCCATCAATACATATCGCGCCGCTCGAAACATCGTAAAAGCGAGGCAAGAGATCTACAAACGTGGTTTTCCCAGCGCCAGATTGTCCGACAAGTGCAACCGTCATTCCGCGTTGAATGGTGAGCGAGACACCATGCAAAATCTCTCTTTGATCGTATGTAAAATGGACATCCTGATATTCTATAGAAGTAGTAAATACTGGAGCTGGCAAGGGATTTTCAGGCGACTTAATAGGATTTTGAGCCTCGAGGATTGTATCAATACGTTCTGCAGAGGCAAAACCTTTCAATAAGCTAAAATACGATGCTGAGAAGGATTTGGCAGGATTCAAAATCATGTAGAACAAGCCCATATAGCCTATAAGTGCTTCAGGGCTGATCGCGTGTTCGGGGGCAAAAACCAAACTTCCGCCATACCATAGTACACAGCCCATAACTACAGTGCCTAAAAATTCGCTCAAGGGGCTGGCAAGATCCTGTCGACGATTTATATGCAAGGCCATGCGCGTATATTCGCCATTTTCTCTTACAAAACGTTCATAACTCTTTTTTTCTGCATTGAACGCTTTTACGATACGCAGTCCTCCTAAAGTCTCCTCGATGAGAGAGAAGATGCTCCCCAACATTTGTTGGGTACGAGACGAGCTCTGTTTCAAATTCTTACCAAGGCGCCCTATGATTAGACCAGACAATGGCAATAAGACTAGCACAAAAAAAGTGAGCTTTACGCTCACTAGGAGTAAGCCAACAAAATGAACAATTATAAC
>CAUVMY010000057.1:0-7362 GCA_963552845.1 uncultured Bacteroidia bacterium | reverse complement strand
AATGACATAACGGGTGGTAACTCTGGAAGTCCCGTGATGAATAAGAGAGGTCACCTAATTGGTTGCGCTTTTGACGGGAACTGGGAAGCACTTAGTGGCGACATCGCTTTTGAAAAAGAGAAACAGCGTAGCATCAATGTAGATATACGCTACATCCTTTACATCATAGACAAGTATGCGGGATGCACACGTTTGTTAGACGAAATGCAGATAGTTCGCGATTAGTCTAATCATCACAATATTAAAGAGAAAAAACGCAGTCTTAAGGCTGCGTTTTTTTGCACTATGAGTACAGTAAATAGATGATTACCAAATCTGTAAGATGATATTTTTTGTTGCATTGTACGCATTACACTTAATCTTGCTCTTGCATTGAGCAAGAGATGCTAATACGATGCTGATTTTCTTTTTTATATCGAAAAGCAAAACAATATATTTTCACCTATAGGCGCGCTATATAGTAATCAATCATCGACTATCACCCTACCGCGGGGACTACAGAATTGTGTGGAGTGTATAACTTTGTAACCATTACGACTCAACCCATTGTAGCGAGAGTTCCGACGTTGCTAGCCCAGCACACAGGCACTTATTCTTCTTCTCAAATTTTCGAGAGTCGTGACGTTAACAAACTTTCTCCCTACCACAAAAGAGAAACGAATGAACAACTTTGTACATCTGCATCTACATACCGAATACTCCGTACTCGATGGCGCAACAAAAATCGGCGAGCTCATAGAGCGAGTGGCAGAACTAGAAATGGGAGCTGTCGCGGTGACAGATCACGGTGTCATGTATGGCATTTACGAACTCTTTGACAAAGCTGCTAGGCATAACAAAAAAATTGAAAAGAAAATAACAGAGCTTCTCGTAGATAAGAAAAAAGGCGCTAATCCTCAGAAGATCGACGGACAAATTGCTGAACTCATGCGTCAGCTTGTTAAACCCATTGCTGGTGTCGAGGGGTATCTAACTTTTTCTCAACCTGGTCAGAACGTTCCGCGTTACCACATTGTATTGCTTGCCAAGACGCTTCGCGGCTATCGTAATCTTTGTGCACTCGTCTCGCGTTCGCATCAAGAGGAGAACTTTTACAGGAAACCTTGTATCACATTCGACCTTTTACGCGAATATGGCGAAGACATCATTGTAAGTTCAGCTTGTATTGCAGGTCCAGTTGCGCGCCCCATTCTCGATATGGAACTCGTACGCCCTAGCAAGAGAGACGAGAAGGATGGACGACGTGTGCTCGGAGGTATGGCATTGGCACGAAAGAATGCGCAGATGCTCAGCGAAGCCTTCCCAGGTCGCTTCTACCTTGAGCTGATGCTACATCCTTATAGCGGCGCACCTAAAACCAACAATGCATATCCCCATCAAGCGTATGTTGTCGCTGCTTTGCTCCTTTTCGCAAAGGAAATGAATCTGCCACTGCTTATTACGAATGATGCGCATTTCTTAAAAAAAGAAGATGCTGACGTGCAGCAGATGCTTGTAGCCATAGGTACGAGCAAAACGTTAGACGATCCGAAACTCCTGACCTACACACATGAGGAGTATGTGAAGAGCTATGACGACCTTCGCAAAGTTTTCCAGAATGCATACACCGAAGTAGCCGAAGACTATGTAAAGTTGCAACAAAGCGAAGGTATATCTGTTCCAGCGCGGTTACAGGCGGACGAGTATGAAGCAATGATAGACGAGGGATTTACAAACTCCGTGAAAATTGCACAAGCGGTAAATACCTACTCATTGCTCGCCGACCCGATTATGCCCGACTTTCCCATTCCCGATCCTGCTTTCATAGAACCAGTTCCTGCCAACGATAACAAGCGTAGGCGTTGGGCTCGCAAACTTCGCGAGGCATATAGATACTTTGAATATCTGGTATACAAGGGTGCAAAAGAACGTTGGGGCGACCCTCTCGCACCACAGTATCTGGAACGCTTGGAGTTCGAGCTTGCCACAATACGACGTATGCGTTTTCCTGGCTATTTTCTAATCGTGTCCGATTTCCTAAACTACGCACGACAGAAAGGCTACCCCATAGGACCAGGACGTGGTTCTGCGGCAGGAGCAGCGGTTTCCTACTGCTTGGGAATTACCAACCTAGATCCGCTAAAATACGACCTCCTTTTCGAGCGTTTTCTAAACCCTGATCGTATCTCTTTGCCCGATATCGACGTCGATATTGATGACCGTTCGCGAGGATTGATCGTTGAGTATTTGCGCGAGAAGTATGGCGTTGAATACGTAGCAGGAATTGCTACTATCGGTCGCTCAAAAATAAAAAATGCAATTAACGATGTAGCACGTGTGCTGACGACCTCCGAAGATGTGGCTGCCGAGGTACGTGCTGCACTTGCCCGCGACGAAGATGAGGCAAAGAAAAAACAAAAAAAGTGCGAAACGCTCGATAACTATCTGGAGCATTGTTCCAACCTCAAGTTTCTCGTCAACAAAGGCCGACCAGAGGTAAAAAAGTTCCTGAGCTATGTTGCTCGCATTGAGAACAGCGTACGCAATATTGGTCAGCATGCTTGTGGCTATGTAATTAGCAAAGTACCTCTCTATTCGTATGTCCCCACGACCCGTCTTGCCAAAGCCGACGGAATCCTGATTCAGTATGAAAGTAAAGTCATTGAATCGGTAGGATTAGTTAAAATGGATCTTTTAGGGCTTCGTACCCTACAGATTATAGATCGTACCATCAAACAGATACAGGAACACGATGGGGTCTTAATTGATGTAGACAACCTCCCGATGGAAGACCCCAAGACACTCGATCTTTTTGGCAATGCCGAGACAAAGGAAGTATTTCAGTTCGAGTCTGATGGTATGCGCAACTATCTGAAGGCATTGAAGCCTTCGGGCATTGAAGACCTCGTTGCAATGAATGCCCTCTATCGTCCTGGTCCTTTGGCGCAAATCCCCACCTATATAAAGCGTAAGTTAGGTCAAGAACCTGTAGCTTACGATATTCCAGAGATGGAAGCCATCCTGAAACCGACCTACGGGGTTACTGTATATCAGGAACAAGTCATGCGTCTTTCGCGCCTTTTAGCTGGCTTTACGCTTGGGCAAGCCGACAAGCTCCGTAAAGCAATTGGGAAGAAGCAAGAGGACGTGATGGAGGAAATGAAGGGGAAGTTCATAAAAGGAGCTGTGGCAAAGGGACACCCCGAACAAGTACTCGTTAAGATATGGGACGAATGGAAGGAATTCGCCAAATACGCCTTTAACCGCTCTCACTCCGCATGCTACGCTTATGTGGCATACCAATCGGGCTATCTCAAAGCGCACTACCCATGTGAGTACGTGGCATCCTGCCTACAAGCGGAGACGGAGAGTAAAAAACTCCAAGTATTAGGGAAAGAATGTGTGCGTATGGGAATAACGATTCTACAACCCGATATCAACCGAGCAAAAGCCGAATTCTCTGTCGAAGACAGGAAGATCCGTTATGGGCTAGCGCGTATTAAAGGTATGTCGGAAATGGCGATAAGTGCTATCATTGAAGAACGTGAAAAGAATGGCGATTTTCAGGACATTTATGATCTAGTCGAGCGATTACCGCAAGATGTACTGGGATACCGAATTTTTGAACTGTTAGCCTACAGTGGAGCACTAGATAGCATTGCACCATACGGGAAACGAATTAACCTATTGTATGTAATTAGAACTGACTCGGAAGGCAAACCTGTACGCCCCCTAGACGAATTTATGAAATATGGTAAAGAATACCGTAAAACCCTCAAGGAAAATGGTCTGTTTGGACGCCCCGATCGCGACGAAGTGTACAAGGTTCCTATTTATGACCTTAATCCCACAGAGGCACAAAACCTCGAGCTACTGAATGAGGAGCGAAAAGTCCTAGAAATGTACCTTAGCGCACATCCCCTCGACGAATACAAGTACGAGATAATGTATTCGGCAGATTATTCTATTGCCAATTTTGAAAGTAAGAAATTAGAGCTGAAGGGGCAGATTGTTACCTTGGCAGGCATGCTGACAATTGTTGATAAAGGAAATAAGAAGAACGACAAAGAAAAAAAAGAGGAGAACGGAGAAGCTGCCAAAACAGGAACAGAAAAAACGGAGAACAAAAAGAAAAAAGAGGAAGAGCAGCCCAATCTTCCAAAGTGGATCGAGGTACATCTTGAAGACTATTCCGAGAGCATTCGTTTGCTAGTAAATGCGGAGAAGAAAGAAGATTTTAAAGCAGGGTTGGTACAAAATGAGAAGGTGCTCGTTACGGTAAAAGTGGAGTATAATGCCATAAGTGGAAAGTATTGGACAGCAGTCCTCAACATCGAGCCTCTGAGCATGATTCGCGCAAGAGGCGTAAAAAATTTCAATTTACAGATCGAATCGAACTCAGTGCCAGAAGATCTGATGGAATTACGACGCATACTCCAGAACTCGGTAGGTACAACACCGCTTACCATTGAGCTGCATGACGTAGAATCGAATCGAATGCTTGTCCGACCGTCTTCCTACAAGAAGATCAAGGTCAATGCCGAACTCATAGAGCAGTTGATGTTTCGTAACCAGATCTTCAAGATCAACGACCGTCTTTTTCAACAAAATTTGTTTAACATTGTTAGTAACGATGAAAGCAATGAGGAGATCGACCAAGACCTTGAAGAAAGTGCCCCAATTGATTAGTTTTTCGTACTTTCGTTCATCCTTTGGGTATCGGTAAGGAAGTTGACTTAGGAATCGGAGAGCAAGTAATAACATCATAATCTAGATAAAGATGGCAGTTGAAGTAACCGATGCGAATTTCGCAGAGTTAGTAAGTGGAAGCGACAAACCCGTATTGTTGGATTTTTGGGCTGAGTGGTGTGGTCCATGCCGCATGGTGGGACCGTATGTAGAAGAAATTGCAAAGGAGTTTGAAGGCAAAGCGTTTGTAGGAAAGGTGAACGTGGATACGAACCCGACCCTCTCTGCAAAGTTTGGTATTCGGAATATTCCGACAATACTGTTCTTTAAGAACGGAGAAATTGTAGACAAACAAGTGGGAGCTGCAACTAAAAGTGCACTGGCTGAAAAGCTCCAGAAACTCCTCTAATTTTCATTTTTTTCTAAAAACGCGCCTGAGCCTCGGTTCAGGCGTTTTCTTTTTCTGAAAAGAGAACAACGCAATTTCAACTCCTTCTCATGAAGTTCTTTTTTATTTCCCGTATTTAAGCAGCAGATGCAACCCTAGGAATAAGACGACTGCATGAAATAATTTCTTTGCTTTGAGATAATTGTAAGTGCCTTTTCCCGCAAAAAATTAAAGGCGATATAGAAAAGCGCAAACAGAATGTATTGTGGGGCAAATAGCTACTTAAATAATCGTCATCACTCTTTAATTTCCTTGATGTATGCTTTGATAAGGATGAAAACGCCTTCTTCTAAATTCGTATCTTTGCGAATGGAGGACGTGTGTAGCACTTAGTGCTGTGTAGGTTGTACGCTCAAAGCAAGAGGGAGATGATGAGGTAATGGGTATAGACGTAGGGTGTCGGGTTCGCTTCTTGAATGAAGTGGGCGGTGGCGAGGTGGTAAGGAAAGTGGACAGTCGTCGTTGGCTCGTTCGTACTGAGGATGGGTTTGAGCTACCCATGTATGAGTCTGAATTAGTGGTTGATGCGCCGCCCGAGTTAGTTACTCTTAGTAATAAACCCACCGAGAAGAAAACTACGCTTGTACAGACAGAGGTCGCGCCCGCGCGTGTTGTACAAGTGCCAACAGAGAAGGTACAGCTCCAGCGTAATCTACTCACACCACGAATGAGGGGCGATAGTCTCTATTTAGGATTTGCTCCGTACGATTCGCAGGATGCCGTTCGTGGTCCATATATGCTTTATCTCATCAATGAGTCGCCACAAGAGGTTTTAATAACTCTATCGCGTTTTGAACGCACAAAGTGTTTTACCTTTTTCGGAGGGCGAGTGGCGCGCTATAGTAGTCGGAAGATTTGTGAAATTAAGGCCAAAGATTTGTTCCTTTATGCCTTTTTGCGGGTTCAAGCGCTCTATTATATCTTAGGGACGCACGAACTGCAAGATCCGTTTGTGTGCGACCTTGAGATAAATGGTAACGAGTTTACGCGCCCGCGTAGCTTTCGTTCAAATCGTTTTATGGAAGAAGAACTGCTCCTTGTTGCTATACACGACGAGACCAAGGAGCATGAACTGGAAGTACTCGTGGATCGTAACATTAAGGATATAGAGAAGGTAAAAGCGCCCGCGAAAGAACCACCTAAGGGAGTTCCTGCCCCCGAGCAAGTAGAAATAGATCTGCATCTTGAAGCTCTCATAACCGACCGAAGTGTAAATATGACGGCGGGAGAGAAGTTGCAATTTCAGATTCAACATTTTCGCCGCGCAATGCAGGAGGCTATACGTACACCGCATATAAAACGTTTGGTAGCGATACACGGGGTTGGTAATGGAACTTTGGCGAAGGAGGTGCAGCGCATATTGCGCCTTGAATTCCCGCAATGTCGCTACCAAGATGCTTCGTTCAAGGAGTATGGATATGGAGCTACGCTTGTGCTGATAGAGCATAACAAGTAAGGAGTTCTATCCTGTATTGAAGTGCGTGAGACAAAGTTGAAAAGTGAAATACAAGTCTAGAAGCGAGGGTAGTAGTTTGCGCATTTAGAAAAAGAAGTGTGAAGGATGGCGTTGAAGTGTGGCATTGTTGGGTTGCCGAATGTAGGGAAGTCTACATTGTTTAATTGCATATCGAGTTCGAAAGCAGAGGCTGCGAACTTTCCTTTCTGTACAATAGATCCGAACGTTGGTGTGGCTGTAGTGCCAGATGAACGGTTAGAGCAACTAGTAGCAATCGATAAACCGAAGAAGGTATGCCCTGCAGTGGTTGAGATTGTCGATATTGCAGGGCTTGTGCGTGGTGCTTCCAAAGGGGAGGGACTAGGGAATCAGTTTTTAGCGCATATTCGTGAGACGCAGGCGATTATACACGTATTGCGTTGTTTTGATGATGGCAATGTGACGCATGTAGAAGGCGGTGTAGACCCCGTGCGCGATATGGGGATTATAGACACTGAGCTACAGTTACGTGACCAAGAGAGTATAGAGAGCCGATTGGTAAAACTTGAGAAGCAAGCGCGTATTTCTAACGACCGTGCACTAAAACATTCGGTGGAACTCTTGCAGCGCGCCAATGAGTATCTTTTGCAAGGGCACAATCTCCGTTCTATGGAATTGGGGGCGGACGACCGTTCTTGGCTTCTTGAACAACAGTTGCTTACCATAAAGCCCGTGCTTTATGTTTGCAACGTCGATGTAAGTTCTGCGGCTAAAGGTAATCAGTACGTTGACGCTGTTCGTGCAGCAGTAG
>CAUVMY010000056.1:0-7425 GCA_963552845.1 uncultured Bacteroidia bacterium | reverse complement strand
AAGGGCAGTGGAATTCTTTATGGGTGAAACGCGGAGAAGACAAATTCCGCATCCCGCGCGAAATAGATGCAGAACAAATCTCTTATGCAGACTTGCTTGAGTTTATCGCAAATGAACAAAGCAAAGAGAAAGAGAAGAAAAAAACACGTACTGCAAAGGCATCATCTCAACATCGCAGGATAAATTCAGAAGGTAAGCCAAGACGGAAGAAGTCAGAAAATAACTCTTAGGTCTATAAATAAGGGGATGTGTAACCTTTTTAAGGTTTATGCGTTTTGCTTACTGGCTGTCTTGGCATTCTTGTGTCCTGAGTAGTTGTATATTGTTTTGTATTGTGCCATTTTGTGAAATAATTTGACTAGCGTGGCGTTTATCTTACGTAAGTGAGGTTAGAGTATATACGAAGAGTGTATGTGTTCTTTCTTGTTTGGCGGTGTGTAAGATCTTTTGTTACTTTGGCTTGTGTTAACGTGTACTTACATCATACTAAATGCGGCAGTTTTTGAACCGTTTTTCGGTACTCTTTTCGTGTAAAGCAGCGATATTGGGAGTGTTGTTCCTCTCCTTGTCGCAGTTCTGCTTTGCGCAAAGCGACGGTCGCATGCGTCAATACATGTTCAACCAACTTGATTTCAATCCTGGTTATGCTGGAAGCCAAGGCTTGGTTAATGTATATGCTTTGGCTCGACAACAGTGGGTGGGTTATGGTAAGGGAGCGCCGCAAACTTTCTTTGTGAACTTTGATATTCCGTTTTCTTATCGTAAGATCTCGCAGATGAGTCCAGGTAAAAAAATGCAGTATTCCCATGGACTTGGTTTGCATCTTATGCGCGATGCCATAGGCTTCGGCTCAACAAATGGCATCGAACTTGCCTACAGTGGTCGTTTCCATCTTCGCGCACTAGGCTCTTTAGCATTAGGCTTAGGAATACGAGCCCTTAACGATCAGTTTGACGCAAAATGGCAAACTGTAGATCCTGCCGATAATGACCCTGCAATCCCGAAAGCGAAGGCGAATGGTGTTGCTTTCGATGTCTCATTTGGGCTCTATTATACAGCGCGAAGTATGTATTTTGGTGTTTCAGGGCAAAACTTACTGGGCGCAGACTTGCGTAAGTCTCTAAGTAGTAAGGTCTCTAAGGTCGGACGTGTTAATTATGCTCGCCAATACTATATGGTTGGGGGCTATGACCTCAATATCTCTTCTCGTTGGAATTTGGAACCAAGTTTCTTGGCGAGAACCGATTTGCAACAATATCTATTGTCTCTTACGTTAAATGCACAGTACAACAACCTCTTTTGGTTTGGGATAAGTTATCATGTTATGGAATCTGTCGGAGCATTAGCGGGGATAAAATTGTTTGATACTTTCCGTATTGGTTATAGCTATGATTACCCTACAGGAGTCATAGGTCAATTTACGACTGGCTCGCACGAGATTGTTGTCGGGTATTCGTTCGGATTTGCGAAACAGACGCATCCGCAACAGTATAAGAGTATTCGTTACTTGTAAGTTAAGTGGTGATAAAACAGATTGTGTATGAAGCATCTTTCCTAAGTAGAAGAAAACAGCAAGGAGTATGATTAGGCGTTTATTTTTATTCATGGTCTTAGCCTTCCTAGCGTTTTTGGTAGGATGCGGCACGAGAGATGATGGCGAGCTTACGGGGGTGCCTGGACGTGAATTCCGCACCGAGCCAGAGCCGTTTAATATGGTTCGCATACCTCGAGGGTCATTTACGATGGGACGTAACGACGAGGATGTTACTTGGGCGCACCGTGCACCTACAAAGACGGTGACGCTTGAGGCGTTTTGGATGGACATTACCGAAATAAGTAACAATCAGTATCGACAGTTCGTATTCTATGTAAGAGATTCTTTGATGCGAAGAGAGCTGGCCAAGATTGACGACGAGTTTAATATTACTGAGGACGAGTTTGGAAATCCGATAGAACCGCCCATATTAAACTGGGATATTGATATTGATCTTACGGATCAAGATCAGTACGAGGCTGTACAGAAGTTGTATTACAATAAGGATTATGACCAGTTCGAGGGAAGAAAGGAGATTGATACGCGTAAATTGAATTACACATTTAGTTGGATTGATCTCCGACAAGCAGCTCAGACTACAAACCGCTGGGACTTTGAACGCGGAGACAGTGGAGCATGGCCAGAAAAAGCCAACGTCTTTTATTTCCCTATGAGTAAGAGTATCCCTGTGCGTAAGCGTAAAGATTTTATCATTCGAGATAAGGTTAATGTGTATCCAGATACCTTGGCGTGGATTAGCGATTGGAGCTACTCCTTTAATGAACCGAATGCTAAAAACTATTTCTGGCATCCAAACTTTGACAATTATCCAGTTGTCGGAGTCTCATGGAAGCAAGCTTTTGCTTTTTGTGTTTGGAGAACAAATAGACTTAACAGAGCCTATTTGCGCAATGGAGAGTATACTGTGCATGACTTCCGGCTTCCTACAGAGGCTGAATGGGAATATGCAGCCCGTGGCGGTCTGAGTTCGGGCATGTACCCGTGGGGGAGTTATTATACGCGCTCGCTTAATGGCTGCTTAGTGGCAAACTTTAAACCTATGCGCGGGCGGTACGCCGAGGATGGTGGGGTTACTACAATGCCTGTAGTAAGTTTCAATCCTAACGATTACGGACTCTATAATATGTCTGGCAACGTCTCAGAGTGGACGAGTACTGCGTATGACGAAAGTTCTTATAACTTCACGCACGACCTTAATCCTGATTATCAGTATAATGCGCGACCAGAAGATCCACCAGCAATGAAGCGAAAGGTCATCCGTGGTGGCTCTTGGAAGGATACGCATTTCTTCTTACAAGTCGCAACTCGCGCCTTCGAATATCAGGATTCCATGAAGTCCTTTATAGGCTTCCGTTGTGTCCGTTCGTGTATGTTTGGCGACGAATTAGAATAACTAGCTGGAGAATTGAGGTAAGAATATCAGTAAAAACGGATAGAGATGGGGTTTAACATTTCAGAAATAGTACAAGGGTCAAAGTATAGGATCCTGATGAAGTACGTCTATGGTTGGGGGGCTTCGGTCGTACTATTAGGGGCATTGTTTAAGTTGCAACATTATCCGGGAGCAGGTATTATGCTCGTTGTCGGGATGTGTACAGAGGCTATAATCTTTTTTCTTTCCGCTTTTGAGCCCGTTGTGGAGGAGGTCGATTGGTCTATCGTGTACCCTGAATTGGCTGGTATGACCGATGAAGTCCGTAAACCAAGAGATAAAAGCAATTCTGGCATTGATATGGGGATGCTCGAAAGTGTTATAACTTCAGCCATAGCCAAGAGTAATATCAATCGTGCTTCTACAGTGCAGACACAATCAGCTCAGCAGCCTGTTGTACAGCCTGTTTCTATACC
Source organism: uncultured Bacteroidia bacterium (assembly GCA_963552845.1). Classification (GTDB taxonomy): domain Bacteria; phylum Bacteroidota; class Bacteroidia; order Bacteroidales; family CAJPTX01; genus Bacteroides_D. The sequence continues at coordinate 4,022 of CAUVMY010000056.1, read as the reverse complement.
AACATCACAACAGACAGTAAACCAGCAAGTTCCCGTGGGAATGGGGGGAATGGTTTTTTCTGAGAAGTTTAATGACATGCTGGAAAAAGCTGAAATCGGACCAGAGTTGTTTACTAAGATAGGTGCGGGGCTTGAACGATTAAGCGAGGCTAGTAATGGCATTGCGCGTATTGCAGGTGCGGTAGCGGCGACAGAAGGCTTAGCCACTAATATGGAGCGTGCAAGCGAAGCGGTAGGAAAGTTCGCTGGAAGTTATGAGGAGTCTGGGGCTCTTTTGGCACGAAACGCAAAAGTTTTGGCTGAAAGCTTTGAAAAAACGTCTACTGAAGTGTCTGGGACGGGGATGGCATTTAGTGAAAGCTTTAAAGATATTGTGCAGCAAACAGCCAATAAGCTTTCCAGTGCGAGCAGCAATGTGGATAAAGGTATAACAGAGGCTGGTGTGCAACTTGCCTCCATGAACAAAAACCTTGCAGCTCTTAATGCCGCGCATGATGCCCAGTTGCAAAATATTCAAGCGCGATTGAAGAGTAACGACGAGGTGAATAAGAAAGTAGAAGATATGTTACAGCAAATGCTGGCAAAGGCGAGTGAGGACACCTCGCGCTATAGCCAGTCTGTAAGCCAATTAGCCGATAATGTCTCTCGTCTTAATTCGGTTTACGGTAATATGCTCTCCGCTATGGGGACTTTGGTTAATCGCTAAGAGAAAAGGGGTGTTTGTGTGTAGTTCGCGACAGAGAGCTAAATGGCTCTTTGTCTAAGTCTGGTAGAACGAATTAGGTAAGAGATGGGTCACGGAAAAGAAACGCCGAGGCAAAAAATGATTGGCATGATGTATCTCGTGCTTACGGCTATGCTTGCTCTCAATGTCTCGGCTGAGCTTCTAAACGCATTTGCGCTCGTGGATAGTGGTTTGTCGTTCACGACCAGAAATTATGCTGAGAAGAACGCTAAAACAATGAACAAATTCGTGGAAGCGGAGCTTCTGAATCCCCAAAAAGTGACACCTTGGCGTGAAAAGGCGGAACAGGTACACAAGGGAGCGCAGGAAATTGTAGAGTTTGTTCGAAGTCTTAAGTATAGGATTGTTGAGACTGCAGAAGGAAAAGAGAGTCCAGCGTTACTCCCTGACGGCGAAGTCGACGGACAAAGGCTTGAGGTTGCTTCTGATACGGATATCCCTGCCCAAATAATGATATTGGAGGGGAATGGACGTAAGTTGAAGGATATGCTGGCATCATATCGTACTCTGTTGCTCGGATTTCTAGATAAAATGCGCGATGCATCTCTCATTGCTAATATCGAGCAGATGTTAGATACTGGGAATCCGCCACCATCAAAAGATGGTACAGAACACTCATGGGAGAGTTATCGTTTTGAACACATACCTCTTATTGCAACTCTGCCTCAGTTGACAAAAGTCCAAGTTGATGTATTGAATGCTGAGTCTGATCTGATGGCTTATCTGTTGAATCGTGTCGATGCGGGAGACTTTAAGTTTAATAACATTAGTGCAGTCGTTATTCCCAATTCTGACTTTATATTACGCGGCGGAGAATTTAAGGCAGAAGTTTTTTTAGCAGCAAGTGATACAACCCAACGACCGAAAGTCTTCATTGGTCCGTATGATTCGGTACGTAGCGAAACTACGAATGAGTGGCTATACAGCATGCGCCCGGGGCATGATAAGGATACTATTCCTGTGTCATCCAATGGTCGTGGTATATATCGTGTTCCCGCTACTTCCAATGGGGTGATGCCTTGGAGTGGTCTCATTGAGATTATAGGTCCAGATGGAGTGCCGATACGTAAACCTTTCCGTCACTCTTACACGGTGGCAGAGCCTTCAGTGGCTGTTAGTGCTACAAAGATGAATGTCCTTTATTTAGGTGTAGATAACCCTATTGATGTCTCAGTTTCAGGCGTAAGTCCAGATCGAGTATCTGTCTCTATGCAAGGAGGCTCTATTTCTAAGAGTGGTAAAGGCGGATATGTGGGGCGTCCTACGAAAGCAGGTGTATGTGAAGTCGTAATCACTGCTAATGAAGGTGGTGTAACGAAGCGAATGGGGACAAAGCAATTTCGAGTAAAAAGTCTCCCAGATCCAGTTGCTTCTCTTTTTGGAATGGATCTTAAATCATCTGAGATCTCAAAAGGAGTATTGATGGTTGCGCAGGGTATCGAGGCGCAGTTTCCAAAAGATTTTGACTTCGATATGAAGTTCCAGGTACTCGGATTTAAGGTCGGTGTAACAGTTGGCGGATTTTTCCAAGAAAAGATGGCTTCGGGTGCTCAGTTCACTGCTGAACAAAAGCAGCTGATGTCTTCCTTAGGTGCAGGATCGCAGCTTACAATAACAGACATAAGAGTTCGTGGAGCTGATGGTAAGGAACGTAAACTAGAACCTAAGGTTTACCGTATTAAGTAGTATTTTAGTTTTTACAGAAAAAAGGTTTGAATGCAAGTTCGCTTGTTTTTGTTAGTGGCTATATTGTGCGGCTTCCCTCTCTTTTTATTTGCACAGCAGAGAGGTGGGAATAATGATAGAGCACAGGTGCGGATGGAGGTAACAAATATGGATACTATTACGCCAGACACAGCTAACATGCCGCCTGTAGGTTTTTATGAGCGTACTACAATTCCAGAGAAAATGCGCCCCGTACCTTATGCCTATGTACGGGAAGCTGATGTGTTGTGGTCGAAGATAATTTGGCGTATGATAGATCTGCGCCAAAAGATAAACTTACCTCTTTATTATCCTACTGTGCGTATGCGCGACAGGAAAAGTTTAACACAAGCTCTTTATGATGCGATACAGAATAAAGAAATTTATGCTTATGATCCATTACCTGGCTTAACTTCACCAGGGGATGAGTTTGTAAAACGAATGACACTTGAAGAGGTGCGTAACAATATGAGTACAGAAACACAACAGATCCAGCAAACCGATATGACTACAGGTCAAGTGAAAACCATTGAGGTTCAAGGAGAGTTGCGGTGGAAAGATGTGAAGCAGATAATTGTAAAAGAAGAATGGTTTTTTGATTCAAAGCGCTCTGTACTCGAGGTGCGTGTTCTCGGCTTGTGTCCTGTGGTTGAAGAGTTTGAGTTGATAGGTGCAGGTGGACAGTTAAAGCGTATTCCTGCCTTTTGGGTGTATTATCCTGAGGCTCGTTCTGTATTAACGCACATTGCGGCTTATAATAACAAAAACGATGCGCAATCCTCTTCTTTTGATGATTTAATCTTTAAGCGTCGTTTTGATTCGTATATAATACGTGAGACGAATGAATATAATAACCGTACAATTTCTGACTATAAGAAGGGTGGAATTCCAAACATGTTAGAGTCGGAGCGAATACATTATGATATTTTCAATACAGAACACGATTTGTGGGAGTTTTAGAAAGATCTTTAATAGTAAAAAGGGGCGAACCGCAGCGCGGATCGCCCCTTTTTAGTTTATTCTTTGAGTTAAAAGTCCTCTTAAAAAATAAACATCACATCTTTGAACGAGCATTGATACTCCTTACCGTGTTCATCTTGAAGATGTAATTGTCCGTTACTACAGACAGAAAGAATCCGTGCTAATCGCCGCTGTTCGTGAATGATAAAAGGATGCATCCCCTGATTGCGAAATAGATATTCCCAGTATGCTGCACGAATCTGTTGGGCATTGTTTGGAGTATAATTTTCTATAGAAGCTAGAATTCGTTCTGCTAGTATTTCGCTCACAGCAATAGGGTTAAGAACAAGAGAAATTTGCTGGTTCTCGATACTCGTTGCAGGAGGATTGTAGTGAGCTGGACTTGCGCCACGATAGGCGATGTTAAGTCCTATCCCTATTGAAGCATTGCTAAATACTCCGTTCTCTACGTGGGTTTGAATTAGTATTCCACAAATTTTCTCCAGCCCAACAAGAATATCGTTAGGCCATTTGATGCGTGATGGTATACCATATTCCAGAAGAAAATAAACTATCTCTAAAGAGACAATTTGTGAGAGAATAAAAAAAGATG
>CAUVMY010000055.1:0-7613 GCA_963552845.1 uncultured Bacteroidia bacterium | reverse complement strand
GGCTCCTCTACAGGTTCTTCATTCTCTTTCTTTTTCAAACTATTCATCCCCTTAATCATTAGGAAAAGACAAAGAGCTATAATCAAGAAATCAAAGATGTTCTGAATGAACATGCCGTACTTTATCTCGGCTGAACCGATCGTGACAGCGAGCCCAGAAAAGTCTATACCTCCCGTAAAAATACCAATGATGGGCATAAGAACATCGCCTACCAGCGATGTCACGATTTTCCCAAATGCGCCGCCAATGATTACACCGACAGCCATATCCATCACATTGCCTTTTATGGCAAATTCTTTAAACTCTTTTATGAAAGACATTGTGTTCTAAACTTACTTTAGTTTAACAAAATTTGTTTTCCTGTTTTCTATTACGAAAAAGGCATTCTAATGTTCCTATATACACCAAATGCAATAGATCAATTCGCTATGGTTTTCGCATTGTGACTTATGCGACTCCTAAAAAGTGTCGTGCGATTTTTCGTTAACTTTGCAAAACGAAAAGGTGTGGGAAATGTCATTTTTAAGCGATCGTGTAATATATGAAGGTCTCACTTTCGACGATGTATTGTTAGTACCAGCATACTCCGAAGTGTTGCCGCGTGAGGTTAACCTCTCCACCCGCTTTGCGCGGGATCTCCAACTCTCACTACCCCTCTTAAGTGCCGCCATGGATACCGTAACCGAAGCAAAAATGGCTATCGGAATGGCAAGAGCTGGAGGACTAGGGGTAATACACAAAAACATGTCTATTGAGGCACAAGCCCAACAAGTACGTGAGGTAAAACGAGCCGAAAATGGCATGATTTACGACCCTGTAACCATTCAACCTGAACAGACTGTCGGAGAAGCTCTAAAGCTGATGCATGACTACCATATTGGCGGCATACCAGTTGTCAACGACGATCGAATTCTCCAAGGAATTGTTACAAATCGTGACTTACGCTTTCAAGAAGATCCACGCCGACCGATATACGAGGTTATGACCCCAATGCCTCTCATAACAACAGGTCTTAATACGGATTTGGCGAAGGCGGCTGAAATACTGCGCAATGAAAAAATTGAAAAGCTGCCCGTAGTAGACGACAAAGGATGTCTCAGAGGGCTACTCACCTACAAAGACATAACGAAGCTAAGTATCAATCCATTAGCAAGCAAAGATGAAAAGGGACGTCTGCTAGTTGCTGCAGGTGTAGGCGTTACACGCGATACGCTCGAACGTGTGGCTGCGCTCGTAGCTTCCGAAGTTGACGTTATTGTAATAGATACTGCACATGGACATTCGAAATATGTGATTGAAACGCTACGTAAAGTGCGTGCTGCATACCCCAATTTGCTTATTGTTGTAGGAAATATTGCGACTGGCGAAGCGGCGAAAGCCCTAGCCAAAGCTGGTGCGGACACTGTAAAAGTCGGAATTGGTCCTGGTTCTATTTGTACTACGCGTGTTATAGCTGGTGTCGGTGTTCCGCAATTAGATGCAATTCATAACGTGGCAACAGCGCTTAAAGGCTCTGATGTAACACTGATCGCCGATGGCGGAATTCGCTACTCTGGCGACATGGTCAAGGCACTCGCCGCAGGAGCTGATAGTGTAATGATGGGATCTATGTTTGCGGGTGTTGAAGAATCTCCAGGAGAAACGATTCTTTACAACGGACGTCGCTATAAATCCTATCGTGGCATGGGCTCATTAGAAGCTATGCAGCAAGGCTCGAAGGATCGTTATTTCCAAGATGTGGAAGAGGACATCAAAAAACTTGTCCCAGAGGGGATTGCGGCACGTGTACCATATGTAGGTACATTGAGCGAGGTGGTCTATCAACTAATAGGAGGCTTGCGGGCTGGCATGGGGTATTGTGGGGCAAAGGATCTTCAGACCTTAAAACAGGCAAAGTTTGTTCGCATTAGCAATGCGGGAATATTGGAAAGTCATCCACACGATGTCACGATCACGAGTGAAGCTCCGAATTATTCGCGACACACAATCTAGGAATAAAATTTTTACGCCTTTCGCGCGTACTTTATAGAGAACTGGTTGTATAGAGGGTGTGACAAAACTCCAAAATCGCAAATCGTTCTATGAGCGAAATGCCTTTCCTCCTTGCGTGGGTGTCTAGGCTGGTATTTATTGGTCTTTTCTGTCATGCAGAAGTGGAGACGTGTTCCCTCTTATTTAAGAGGGAATTGATACATTCTCCCTATAGAGAGAATTATAAGACTTTTGCCTCATCAGCTATCATTATTAAGTTCTTACAGTAAATGTAAGTGTATTGTACGGACGAATCGAAATTAGTTTATTCCATGCGTTGGCTTCTTTCTTTGTTGTTTTTTTCGTTTCTTCTAACCGCTGTTCATGCAGTAGAACAACCGCTCTTGATCGTGGGTAGCGATACGATTTCTACCGACGAGTTTCTCTACTTATGGCGCAAACACAATTCATACAAAGGCGAGTCTAAGCCAGAAACGATGCGTGCGTTTTTAGAAACCTATATAAATTATCGTCTGAAGGTTCTAGACGCAAAGGAACAAGGGTTACAAAAACGGAGTTCGTTTCTGAACGAATATCAGCAGTACCGAGATGTACAGCTTACGCCCTATTTCTTGGATAGTGCAGAACGCGAACGCCTCTATCACGCTGCATACGAGCGCATGAAATGGGAAATAGATGCCTCTCACATTCTGCTGAGTGTACCAACTGATGCAGAGGATAGCATGGTCTACAACCGTGCACTTGAACTACGTCAACGACTCCTGCACGGTGTCTCATTTGATAGTTTAGCTCGTGCTGTTAGCGACGACCCGTCGGCGGCTACAAATGGAGGGCATCTAGGCTTCTTTGGAGCATCTACCATGGTATATCCATTCGAGATTGCAGCGTATAACACTCCCATAGACTCAATCTCCCCCCCCGTGCGCACCAACTTTGGCTACCACCTAATCCGTGTAAACGATCGAAGACCCGATCGTGGAACTCTAACAGTGGCACATATCTATCGTACGGCACGTGAACCAATTTCTCCTGAACGAGACCAAGAAATTCGCGATACGATGTGCCTCATTCGTTCGCGGATACTAGATAGTGGCGAAAGTTTCTTCAACCTTGTTCCCGAATTCAGCCAAGATGCAAGTTCGGTCTCTGTAAGTGGAATCTTGCCTCCTGTTACCGCAGGACGATTCCCAGGCGCGTTTGCCGATGCTGCATTTGCATTAAAGAATGATGAGGACATCTCGGAACCTGTTAGAACGCGTTTCGGATGGCATCTAATCATGCGAATCCGAAAGGACACTCTGAAGAGTTATGAAGAAACAAGGGAAAACATACGTCGCAGTCTACAGCGTGTTGGAATTGAGCTAGAAGGACACGGAGCTCTCGTAAATACGATGAGAGAACGCGCTAAAGCCTTCTTAGATGAGGAAGCTGTACTTTCCTTGGTTGGTAAGAACGACAGTGTACGTCCTGCACCCGCGCTGCTTGCGCGCCCCTTTGCTCGTTTAGAAGCTAATGGAAAAGAATTGACGCTGGAAGAATTGTACACCTATGTTGTTGAAAACGAAATCGCATTTGATAAGAAATCACTCATACGTGCCGCTAGGAATTTGTTGGACAACGTAGCATTTGCTTATTGCGAGCGTGAGGTACGTACCCAAAATCCTCAGCTCGACTATCTCCTGCATGAATTCTATGACGGCTTGCTCCTTTTTGATATAAGCGAGACGAAATTGTGGCAGGCAAATCCTCCAGAAGCTGTCTATAAGTCGCTATATAAGAAATATAAAAAGGATCTAGTGTTTGCCGAACGTCTGCATGTAGAAGAATATAGTACTACCAGTGATGTAAATAAATTGTCCGCTCTCCACGTAAAACTCTGTCCAACTCTCAAAAATAAAGCATCCAAAAAAGAGCTACAGAGAGATTCAATAACGCTTAGAGAGGCGAATTATGAGGCTGGTACTTCTTATTTCGCGGACTATGGCAAAATATTTAAGGCACCTAGACCTGTGGAGTGGGACGGGGTTTGCAGTATGATATTAACTAATGGAAATCGCTCTTTCTTTTTCCGAGTGGCGCAGGTGCGTAAGAATGCACCAAAAAGTTTAGAAGAAGCGCGTGGAGAATTACAGCGATACTATCAAAACGAAGAAGAACAGCGTTGGCTTACTGAACTACATAAAAAGTACAAAGTAGTAGTAAACGAAGCGTTGTTAGACAAGCTGGAAAAAGCAAGTAGAAATGACGAACATTAGATTTTGGAGAATACTACTCCTAGGGCTTTCTTTTTGCTTTTTTACAGGATGTACTGATGACAACACTACCAATCAGAACGTTTTGGTACAGGTAGGAGATTGGAGTCTGTATCGCGACGATATTCCCCTAGATGTCTACGAAGGAAAAACGCAAGAAGACAGTACAAGAGAAGTAAAGCTTTACATAGAGAATTGGGTACGTAGTGCGCTCTTGTATAGATACGCCGAACAGCAGATAGGTAAAGATAATCCTACTGTGGAACGAAGAGTTGCCGACTATCGCAGGGCTCTCTATACACAGTCGTTCGAAAGCGACTATGTTCGTAATAACCTAGACACAAGTGTGAGCGAGGCGGAAATGAAGGACTTCTACGAAGCAAACCGAGACCTCTTTACGCTAAAGAGAACCATAGTACGTGTCTTATTGCTTAAAATCCCCGAGAATAGTCAGTACATTGACGAGGTAAAGAAGAATTACACCTTGACTAAAGGGGATGAAAGTATGCAACAACTTTCAAGCCTTTCCATGAAAGCAGGAATACAATTCTTAGTAATGCCTGAAGAATGGGCACCGCTCACATCATTGGGGCGATATCTGCCTGCTGATGTCGATATAACGTTTGGAAACCGAAGAGCAAGAACGGCGGAGTTTATAGATAATGGCGTTGTATATCTTCTGTCGTTCCAAGAATGGAAAGGAGTCGGAGAATTAGCTCCCTACGAATATGTGCGTCCCGAGGTACATAGCATAATCTTAAACCGTCGCGAAGTAAATCTGCTGCGCGAACTTGAAGAAGGGATTGTGAAAGAAGGGTTAGCATCAAAGATTGTTAAATACAAAAACTAACATCTCACAAGTGATGAGGCGCTTAAAGCAAATTGCTTATTTGTTTTTGTTTGTATTAGGGCTAGCAGGTGCTGTGAATGCGCAACTATTAGACGGTACAATAGCCAATGTAGGTACACGACAGTTGCTCTATTCCGATGTGGAAATGGAGCTCGTACGAGCGAGGATACAGAATCCCGAAACGCAAAAAAATACAGCATGCGGTGTACTTGAAGGATTGCTTGTACACTACATGCTTTTAGACCAAGCCGATCTAGACAGTATACCACAGCAGTCACTAGACAATTCGCAAGAGATCGAGCAGCGACTCGCGCACTACATCCAGCAAGCTGGAAGCGAAGAAGCTCTCGAAAAACAATACGGAAGAAGCCTAGCCGAAATCCGACAAGAAATGTCGCAACTACTTAGTGAACAAAGGCGTTCTGAACAAGTACGAGGGAAAATTATAGAGAAGGTTCTAGTTACGCCGTCTGAAGTAAAACAGTATTTTGCAGCGAAAGAGCCAGATAGTTTACAGATGCTACCAGAGCAATTTGTTTACCGCCAGTTGGTGCTCGCTCCTATAGAAGCTACAGAGGCTGAGTTCCAAGTAAAAGAAAAACTGCTGGACCTCCGTGAAAGAATTCTCAAGGGTGAACGCTTTTCGACGCTGGCAGTCGCTTACTCCGAAGACAGAGGCTCTGCGATTAAGGGAGGTGAGATGGGATACATGCCGAGGGAAGGATTTGTAAAATCGTTTGCCGACGCTGCTTTTGCTCTAAATGATGGACAAGTTAGTCCCATCATAAAGACAGAATATGGCTACCATCTTATACAGATGATTGGTAAGAAAGGAAAACTCGCTAATGTGAGACACATTCTTATGCGTCCTTCCTATTCAAGTGATATCCTAGCACGCACGGTAAATCGTCTTGATAGCATTAAAGACCTAATCGCAAAAGACTCTATTACATTCGAAGAAGCATGCCTAAACTATTCGGATGACAAAGATACACGACTCAATGGCGGTTTCGCAGTAAATCCGCAAACGGGAGGTACATCTCTCGATAAAGAAACAATGATGCCCGTAGATTACTACGCAATTAAGGAGTTAAAAGAGGGAGAAATGAGCGCACCCTTTGAAAGTAGGGATCGAGTAGGAAATGTGGTGATAAAGATTATTCGCCTAGAACGCATTATTCCGCCACACAGAATGAATCTTAATGAGGACTATGCGCTGGTGCAGAACTTAGCCAAGCAAGAAAAGGAACGTAAGGAATTTGATGCTTGGGTGGAAAAAAAACAGAAAAATATGTATATATGGGTCGATAGCCGCTATGCCGACTGTCCCTTTAAGTACACCTTCTGGAAATCTAAAATGACTCCGAAACAATAAGCATAGATGGTAGCGCACGTGTTGCGACAGACGTGTTTGGTTCTCTTCCTGATCGCAAATATTCTCTCTTGTAGAGCCTCAGTAGATGTTTCTATTAAGCGTGCGCGTTCCATGAAACCCTTGCAAATAGGCGAACGCACGGTACATCGCCTTCTAGGAGATGTATTGCTAGAGCACGACGGAGCTATCATGCGATGCGATAGTGCTTATCTTTTCCAAGAAAACAACAGGTTTCGTGCGTATGGGCGAGTTGTAATCCACAGTAAAGGTTTACGTATCGTAGGCGATTCCCTTTATTATGAGGGAGAATTAGGAACTGGACGAATTTTTGGGAAAAATGTTGAGTTACGAGATACGATACAGAATTATACACTATGGAGCGATGTCTTAGATTATGACACGCAGGAAAACTCTGTCCGATTTTCCACATGGGGGCGAATGCGTTCCGAAAAAAATGAACTAGAGAGTCTAAGAGGAGAATACTTGGCGGATCAGAGTCTAACTATACTCTCTGGCGAAGTCCGCTTTCAAGGAGAAGAACTTCGGAGTTTTAGCGATACGTTAGAGTATAATAGCAATGCAAGAATGCTCTATCTGTGGGGAAATATAAGAATGTATCGCCTTGAACAAGTGGGTCTATGCAACAAAGGATGGTACAACCTCGATACAAAGCAATCGGAATTGCAAGGTAGTGTGGCTTTTCGCGATAAGGGAGAACATTTTTTTTCGGATCGTCTGTATATAGATAGTGAAAAAAAAACATTGGAGGCAACAGGGCATGTACTTTTAGAAGACTCGGTGCGACAAGATAGAACCTATACCGAGCATCTGTTTTATTGGTCTGAGCCTCAACGTATTATAGCGGACAAAGCACCGATGATCTACAGAGTGGATAGTACGAGCTTGCCAGCAGACACTCTATACATGCGTGCAGAAAGTTTTGATATAAAAGCCGAAACTCTAGAACGTAAAGTAAGCGGCAAGTTACAGTATGACACCGTATATCATATATGGGCGCTCAACAAGGTACGTAGCTATAGAAATGACTTCCAAATAGCTTGTGATACTCTTTATGTAAATGGTCGAGATAGCCTTTTTACGCTTCAAGGAAAGCCTTATCCCTATTTATGGAATGCAAACTCGC
>CAUVMY010000054.1:0-7644 GCA_963552845.1 uncultured Bacteroidia bacterium | reverse complement strand
GCGAGGGGTGATCGTTTAAGCGGCGCAATCCGTAAGTAGCAAAGATTCTGTTCTCGTCTACAATTTCTACCAAGTCGGCAGCAATGCTAATGGCGAGCAAATCGAGATGCTGTATCAGTGTTTCAAACGGGAGCGCTTTCCGAATGGTCAGAGCCTGTAAAAGTTTGAAACCGACACCAGCCCCCGAAAGGTATTTGCACGGATAGTGACAGTTGGGTTGTTTTGGATCTAGAACAGCGCATGCACGGGGGATCTCTTCATCGGCAAAATGGTGATCGCATATTATGAAGTCTACACCGAGTTGATTGGCTAACTCGATCTCGTTGTATGCTTTGATGCCACAATCTAGAGCAATAACGAGTGTATAGCCGTTCTGCGCTGCGTGGCGCACTCCCATTTCCGAGATGCCATAGCCTTCTCTGTACCGATCGGGAATATAGATTCCGACGTCTACGCCTAGTTCCCCTAGATAGCGGTAGATGAGCGATACGGAGGTAGTGCCATCGACGTCGTAATCGCCATAAACGAGCACGCGTTCGCCTCTTTCAAGGGCTAGAGTGAGGCGCTCTACAGCTTGCTCCATATCTTTCATTAAGAAAGGGTCGTGGAGATCTTCTAAACTTGGAGCAAAAAAAGCCGCGATGCTCTGTTGTGAGTTTAGTCCGCGTTCGAGAAGCAAGTCTATGAATAGTGGCGAGAGCTCACATTGTTGCTCGAGTCGTGCTTTTAATGCGCGATCGGCGTCATGCGTACGGTAATGCCATATTTTCTGCTTCGTCATGGTTTAGAAAGCGCTCCTTCAATTTGCGGCGTAGGAGAAATGGATCTCATCTGCCAAATGCTGGAGGAGCAAATTCTTTACCAAAACTATGTCTATGGGGGTGGCAAGTTCTTGTAGCATAGAGGTTACAGCTCTATCTGTAAAGCCACAAGGATTGATTTGTGAGAAATAGGACATCTTTGTTTGCACATTGAGGGCGATGCCGTGTGTGGAAATACCACGGTTGATGTGTATACCTAATGCGCAAATCTTGCGAAGGGGTTGTGTAGCAGTGGGGCGTAACCACACCCCAGGAGCATCGGTGAGGGGGGTGGCTTCTATTTGGAATTCGGCAAGTGTTTTTATCACAGCGTTTTGAAGGGATTCTACGTAGCTCCGTGCTCCCAGATTGAGTGACGGGAGGTGGGCAATGAAATAGACGACTAGTTGCCCTGGACCGTGATAGGTAATATCGCCACCGCGATTGGTGCGGTAAAGTGTAGGAACGCCTTCTTTTCCTTCCCTTACAAGCAAATTGGAAATTTTGCCGTGTAACCCTAGCGTGTAAACAGGCGCATGTTCTCCTACGAATAGGTGAGCACTCTGTACGTGGTTCTTAGTGACCAGCTCGTGAAGTACAGCCTCATAAGCCTCTTGCTGCTGTTGCATGGCTACGGCATAGTTAGCTTCCAATGGGCGTACTTGCACTTGTATCTTATTGCTTTGAATCACTTTGAGTAGTGGTTGGTGTTTCAGACGTTTTAAGAATTCCGCAGGCTGCAAGTGCTTTTTCTGCGTGAAAAGAAGAGCGAACCAGTGGTCCCGCTTCAACATAGCGAAAGCCCCGGTCACGAGCCTCTTCTGCCAACTGATCGAATTCGTCGGGTGTTACATATCGTTGTACCTCTGCATTCGTTTTTCGCGGCTGGAGGTATTGCCCAATGGTGAGTATTTGGCAGTTTACTGCACGAAGGTCGTCCATTGTCGTAAGAATTTCCGAGTGCGTTTCACCCAATCCGAGCATGATGCCCGACTTAGCAAGCGCTCCTGCTTCAGCAATTTGCTTCAGTACTTCTAACGAATAGTGATACTGCGCTCTTGAACGAACATTGGGTGTAATGCGTTCTACTGTTTCTATGTTGTGCGCAACAATCTCAGGCTGTGCTTCTATTACGCGCTCCAATGCACCATTTTTGCCCATAAAGTCTGGAATCAACACTTCGATAGTTGTATTGGGGTTTGCGACGCGAATAGCTTCTACAACGCGTTTCCAGTGGTTTGCGCCGCCGTCGGGTAGGTCGTCGCGATCTACCGAAGTAAGCACTACATGTTTCAACGAGAGAATACGTACAGATTGTGCGATTTTATCGGGTTCATTGGGATCGGGGGGCAGTGGATGCCCTGTAGGTGTGGCACAGAAGCGACAGCTACGGGTGCATATATTGCCCAAAAGGAGGAATGTAGCTGTTCCTGCTTCCCAGCATTCCCCTTGGTTGGGACAGCGCCCACTAGAGCAAATCGTGTGTAATCCGCGTTCGGTAAGCGTGCGACTCACACCAGCGTAGGTGTGCCCGCCGCCAATGCGAATCTTGAGCCATTCAGGTTTGCGTTGTAGAGTGGATGGGGTGTCGGACATAAGACAATGGGTTACGAATCGGGGAATAAAAACATAAAGCGCTGGACGCCACGTGCTTTAACAATGAAAGTATAATTGCCGAGCATAGCAGATGTGTGACTCGCAATTTGGACTTTATCGTTCGAGTATACGGGCATGTGTCTTGTGCAGAGTTCTTGTATGCAGGTAGAACCTCTCGTGCTTTTGTTTTACTGGGCTTGTGCAGCCCAAGTATCTTTCAGAGTAGCGGTGCGATTGAATACCAATGCTCCTGCTCGGCTGTCGGGGTCTGGGGCAAAATAGCCCATTCGCTCAAACTGGAACTTATCACCCAGTTTTGCATTCGCGAGCTCGGGCTCAAGATACCCAGTTACTACGCGTAATGAATCGGGATTGAGATTGTCCTTCCATGATCCGCCTTCGGGATAATCGTTCGGATCTATGGTGCGGAATAGACGATCGAAGAGTCTAATCTGTGCTGTGATAGCATGCTTCGCGCTAACCCAGTGGATCGTGCTTTTCACTTTTCGACCATCTGGCGAATTACCGCCACGCGATGCTGGGTCGTAGCTACAGTGCAACTCTATAATATTGCCTTGTGCATCGCGTACTACCTTATCGCATTTGATGAAGTAGGCATAGCGTAGACGTACTTCAGTGCCAGGAGAGAGACGGAAGAACTTCTTCGGCGGATTTTCCATAAAATCAGCTCGCTCGATATAAAGTTCGCGTGCGAAGGGCACCTGTCTGCTTCCTGCCGTCTCGTCTTCGGGATTATTTATGGCCTCGAGCCATTCCTCTTGTCCTTCTGGGTAGTTTGTAATTACGACCTTCAGCGGATCTAGAACCGCCATGCGACGCTCTGCCCGTTTGTTGAGGTCTTCGCGGAGGTAAAACTCAAGGAGCGAGAGATCTATCACGTTGTCTCGCTTTGCCACTCCTACTGCCTCGGCAAAATTGCGCACAGCCTCGGGCGTATAGCCTCTGCGTCGTAAACCACAAATTGTAGGCATACGAGGGTCGTCCCAGCCGCTCACAACCCCCGTTTCAACGAGTTCTAATAATCGGCGCTTACTCATTACCGTGTAGGTAAGGTTAAGGCGTGCGAACTCGTACTGATGCGAAGGGAATATATTTAGCGTCTCGATGAACCAGTCGTAAAGTGGTCGATGAACATCGAACTCGAGGGTACAGATTGAGTGCGTGATCTGTTCAATAGAGTCGCTCTGCCCGTGGGCAAAGTCGTACATGGGGTAAATGCACCACTTATCGGCAGTTCGGTGGTGTGGCACGTGGAGGATGCGATAGAGAATCGGGTCGCGGAAGAGCATATTAGGGTGTGCCATATCTATTTTAGCACGTACCACTTTACTGCCATCGGGGAACTCGCCCTTCTTCATCCGTTCCAGAAGGTCAAGATTTTCTTCGGGGGTGCGGTTGCGCCATGGACTATCAGTGCCAGGTGTTGTTACCGTTCCACGGTTTGCACGGATTTCTTCCTGCGTTTGGTCGTCAACGTAAGCTAGACCCCGTTGTACGAGTTCTTGACACCACGCGTAGAGCTGATCGAAGTAGTCTGATGCATAGCGTTCCTCTGCCCACTGAAAGCCCAGCCAACGGATGTCTTCCTTAATAGCATCTACGTAGAGGGTTTCCTCTTTTGTGGGATTTGTATCGTCGAAGCGGAGGTTGGTACGCCCTCCGTAGCGTTTTGCTAAACCGAAATTGATGCAGATGGACTTTGCGTGTCCTATGTGCAAGAAACCGTTGGGTTCGGGTGGGAAACGGGTCAGAATACGCCCATTGTGTTTGTTCTGTGCGAGGTCGTTTTCTATGATTTCTTCTAGGAAATTTTTAGACTTTGCTGCTGTCTCTTTGACCAATTCTTCCGCCATTGCTCCTTCCTTGTTTGTCAAACAAAGATAACGAGAATGTGGAGATTAGGTGGAAGGGCACACTATACGTAAGGTACGAGAGAAGTTAAGAGTTAAAAATTAAGAGTAAAGAGTGGCGCTAACGCGAGTATCTGAAATGCATGTTGGGTATTTATGGATGGTGTGGCAACGCCCCTACGAGACGTAAATGCGTTTTTTAAGATGTTGCGAGCAACGCTGCGAATTTTTGTTGGGTACGCTCTATGCACGGGCATAAAAAAAGCGTGCCCTCACCTCAGGACACGCTTCGATTGTCGGGATATTGCACCCTGTAGATTACAGATTTGCTTCTATCGTAGCCTCAATGGTACTAGGCTTTTCTTTGATTTTGTTCGGTTTTTCTAGTCCATAACCTTTCTTCTTATCAAGCCCCTTGAGAGCAAGTCCTAAAATAAGAGCCACAACGCCGCAGCTTGCAAAAATGAGCATCGGGACAGTGTAGTTGTATTGCAACGGATTTTCTACTCCCTCGTTCACCGAACGAAGCACGCTTCCTATAAGCATTGGGAATGCAAACAAACCGATGTTTTGTATCCAAAAGATTACAGCATACGCCGAACCCAACAAACGATTATCAACAAGCTTTGGCACACTAGGCCATAAGGAAGCGGGAACAAGTGAAAACGAAATACCTAAGAGAATGATGGCAACAAAAGCGACGATTGTGCCTAGATATTCGGTCTCCTTCAGAGCTGGGAGGGCAAGGGCAAATGTTATGTGGCAGATGATAAGAAGCAAAGCCCCAAAAATAAGCATTGTTGCACCTTTTCCTTTATAGTCTAAGAAGCTTCCTAGGAAAGGTGTAATTACGGCAGCTCCCAGTGGGAATACGGAGAAGACAAGCCCAGCATTCTCCTCTGTGAAGCCAAGATTACACTGCAACATATTGATAGCGTATTTCTGGAATGGGAAAATTGCAGAGTAGTAAAGCACACATAGAAGAGCTACAAGCCAAAAGACTCCACTAGAGAAGATCTTACCTAAGTCTTTAATCTGAAAGGGTTCTTCGGGTTCTTCGCCACTATCACCCATCTCTTTTTCGAGTTTCTTGTCCATAAAGAAATAGACAATAAAGCAGATAAGACCGATCAGGAGAAGGATCACGCTGAAGAGTACCGAACGCGATACGTCCACTGTACCTCCCAGACGTGCAAAGAATGGAGAGATGAGCACTGCAGCTGCCACTCCGATACGTGCAATAGCCATTTCTAGTCCCATGGCTAGTGCCATTTCTTTGCCTTTGAACCATTTTACGATTCCCTTAGAAACGGTAATCCCTGCCATTTCTACGCCGCAGCCAAAAAGCATGAAGCCAATAGCTGCGAGCTTAGCCGAAGAGGGCATACCTTCGTAGAAAGGGAAAAAATTCCAAGCAGTTTGTAAGGAGGTGTCTAGCGAGCTGCCTTCAAACATGGGGGACACGGCATAAAATTTTATAGATGCACCAATTAGCATCACAACCCCCGAGAGAAGCGCAGTGTTTCGTACTCCAATTTTGTCGAGAATAATCCCAGCAAAAATCAAAAAGAACACGAACACATTGAGGAATGTTTCACTACCTTGGTAAGTTCCATAAGCCTTTGGATCCCACCCCTTTGAGGTCTCAAGGAGAGATTGTAACGGCGACAAGATGTCGACGAACATGTAGGCAAAAAACATCATAAGCGCAAGCATCACAAGTGCTAACCAGCGTGCCGTCTTCGAGTCTTTCAATAGTTTTCGCGTTGCTTCCACCATTCTACTACTTTTTATCTTTGGTTATTTAGTATCACTTCAATGGAGTCCGACCGTGTAAAATTACGGGTTTTGTCGGAACTACGCTAATAATTGACAAGGTCGCTTGTTTTTCGCGGCTAGGAGTCGCACTGTGTACTTTGTGCAAAAATGGTTACTTTTGGATAGTACTAAACAGATATACTCCAATGGATTTCAAGGGCATCTCCGATCTGATGGGCGAACGCGGTAAGTCGCTCTTTGAACACAAGTGTACGAGCATCGACAAAAGTATGCTTCACCTTCCAGGACCCGATTTTGTAGATCGGGTGGTTGCTCCCTCCAATCGCACACCACAAGTGATGCGAAGCTTGCAGGAAATATTTAATCATGGTCGCCTCAGTGGTACAGGTTACGTGTCAATCCTTCCCGTAGATCAGGGCATAGAGCATACTGCGGCGGCATCGTTTGCACCCAATCCGCAGTATTTTGATCCTGAGAATATTGTAAAGCTCGCACTCGAAGGAGGCTGCAATGCGGTAGCCTCTACGTTTGGTGTGCTCGCCTCCGTATCACGCAAGTATGCACACAAGATTCCTTTCATTGTGAAACTCAATCACAATGAGTTGCTTACCTACCCGAATAAGTATGACCAGATTATGTTCGGCTCAGTAGAGGAGGCTTGGAATTTGGGTGCAACTGCCGTAGGCGCAACGATTTATTTTGGTTCTGAGGAATCTAACCAGCAGATAATTGAAGTGGCGGAAGCATTTGAACGGGCACATGAACTAGGTATGGCAACGGTGCTGTGGTGCTACTTGCGCAATTCGGCGTTCAAGAAAGACGGCGTAGATTACCACGTAAGTGCCGATGTGACAGGGCAGGCTAATCATCTGGGTGTAACCATTCAGGCTGACATCATTAAACAGAAATTGCCCGAGAACAACGGAGGCTTCAAGGCAATAAATTTTGCCAAGACGAACGAAAAAGTTTATACCGAACTGACAACAGAGCATCCGATAGACTTAACGCGTTATCAACTTCTCAACTGTTTTGCAGGGCGCTCAGGACTTATCAATTCGGGCGGCGCATCAGCTGGTGCAACTGATTTGGCAGAAGCGGTGTTCACTGCTATCGTGAATAAACGCGCAGGTGGCACGGGACTTATCAGTGGTCGCAAGGCTTTCCAACGTCCAATGAAAGATGGGATCGCACTCCTCAATGCCATTCAGGATGTCTATCTCTGTAAGGAGATTACGATTGCATAATTGAAATATGGCACAATGCCTATTTTAAAAAAGAGACAAGAGCGGCGTAGCATATCTATGTCGCTCTTTTTCCGTTATAAAACTCTTGTAATCTGTGCATTATTGCTTTGTATTTTGGGTGTTCTGGTTGTGCCGCGCAGTACTCTTTTTGCTCCTATCATAATGGCAGATGTGCCTGAGAAAAAGATACAAATTGTAATTCAACCTCCAGTCCTTACATCTACGCAGAGCGTGCAAGAAAAAAGAGAGGGTGCAGAAATTTCGCAGGGAATAGCAGGAGCACAAAAAATATTGAAACGGTTCGATCCCGATACGGCATCATTAGTGACTTGGGAATTGTTGGGGTTTTCCGTC